>JAICMD010000016.1 GCA_025929405.1 Mucilaginibacter sp.
ATGGATATTGGTATTTACGCCGTAAATGGTGCGCGCTATATGACAGGCGAGGACCCTGTATGGGTAACAGCACAGGAAGTTAAAACTGATCCTGTTAAGTTTAAGGAAGGTGTTGATGAAACTATTATGTTCCAGATGGGTTTTCCAAGCGGGGCAACGGCGTCATGCCTGTCAACCTATAACATGAATAATGTTGACCGCTTTTTATTGATAGGCGATAGGGGGTATGCCGAACTGAACCCCGCAAATGGTTACGGCCCATTAAAAGGCAAAACAAATAAGGGTGATTTAAAGGCAGTATCGCCGCCAATGCAGCAAACCATACAAATGGATGAGTTTGCCGAGATATTTTTAAATGGCAAAACACCGGTTGTGCCAGCCGATGGCGAAGAGGCAGTGAAGGACCTTAAAATTATTGATGCGGTGTATGAAGCTGCTAAAACCGGTAAAAGAGTTCCGCTTAAACTATAATATTGTTGTAAATTATACTTGATTTTGACCCTATTTACAATTGCCCGGCAATTGCAAATAGGGTCGTTTTTTATTTCACCAATTAATTTTATCGAATAAATAAAATTAACAACCAGGCATTGCTAATATTGCATTAACTTAATCTACCACGAATTGTGGGCTTTAAAGGGTAGGATGATTATAACCGGCATTTTTTTAATTAGTTTTCTGGCAACCCTGGTCAGGTCAACTTTTGGATTTGGAGAATCGTTGGTAGCTGTTCCGTTATTCAGTTTTTTTATGCCGGTTAATTTGGCTGTACCTTTATCGGTATTAATTTCGGTATTGGTGGCACTGCTGGTTGTTATTCAGGATCATCGGCGCATTGAAATGCGCAGTGCTAAATGGCTGATTCTTTCGGCGATACCAGGTATTCCGTTAGGGGTGATGGTTTTAACTTATGGTAACCCCGCAACTGTGAAAATTATATTGGGTTTATTGATAACAGGATATGCTGTTTACTCGCTTTTTGCTAAAAATGTTTTGCGCCTTCAGCATGATAACCGGGTGTGGTTATTAATTTGCGGTTTTTTGTCGGGAATTTTCGGCGGTGCCTTCGGGTTAAATGGGCCGCCGCTTGTGGTATATGGTAATTTGCGCAGTTGGGATGCAAAAACCTTTCGTGCTACGCTACAGGGTTATTTTTTGCCGGCCAGCTTATTAGGATTGGCGGGTTATTACTGGAAAGGACTTATAAGCAACGAGGTAATAAAATATTTTTTAATTGCCTTACCTGCAGCTTTGCCCGCTATTTTTTTGGGCCGCTGGCTAAACCATCGCCTACAGGGCGAACGTTTTTATAGCTATGTTTATTTCGGCTTGCTGGTTATTGGCTGTGTGTTGCTGCTTAATATAGGTTAGGCGGCATTAATTTTATTGTTAATTAATTCCTTCAACCCTTTTAAAACTTTGTGCCATCCTTTTACTGAACGGTGGTAACGTTTTTCGGCTCCCGCACCGCTGCCAACATCATCCATGATGGTAAGTGTGGTTTTGCCATCCTTAAAAGTTAAAGTATCGGTAACTGTTGATGTGCCATTTTTGCCCTCTTTGCCATTTTTAAGGTTGTATTTTAATAATCTCCCCGGCACGGCCTTAATGATCTTACCTCTCATTTCAATAGGTATTATCCAAAACATGCGCCCTTTAAAGGTAATGCTGCTGCCTTCTTTCCAGTCGGAAAATACCTTGCACCCAAAAAAGTATTTACTCGTTTTTTGGGGATTGGTGAGCGCATCCCAAACCGTTAAAGCATCAGCATTTAATACAACTGTTTGATTAACTACATACTCTTTCATGTTTGATTAACACGCTGATGGTGAAAATGTTGGTGATGAATAAATTATGTTTAGCAGCCGTTATAAGGCTAATTCGGCATTTGCAACAAGTTATCATGGCATCGTGTTTTATATGCCAATTGGCCAATAGGGTTTGTGCAATAGCGTACTTTGCCTAACTTTAACAGCATTCAATAATACACAACTATGGAATACAGACAATTAGGTGCATCGGGTTTAAGAGTGCCCGCATTAAGCTTTGGAACGGCTACATTTGGCGGCGGTAATGCCTTTTTTAAGGCTTGGGGTAATACAGATGTTGCAGAAGCAAAAAAGCTGATTAATATTTGCTTGGATGCAGGTGTTAATCTTTTTGATACCGCCAACGTTTATTCAAATGGCATAGCCGAAGAGATATTGGGTAAAGCTATTGAGGGGCTTCAAAACCGTGTGCTCATTTCTACCAAAGCTACTTTCCCTACCGGTGACGGGCCAAATGATTTTGGCTCTTCACGTCTCCACCTTATTCAACAATGTGAAAAAAGTTTAAAGCGATTGGGTGTTGATCATATTGATATTTATCACATGCATGGTTTTGATGCCAATACTCCCATTGAAGAAACACTGCACGCACTTGAAGATCTGGTAACAAGTGGAAAAATTCGTTACATCGCCTGTTCTAATTTTTCCGGCTGGCACCTGATGGAGTCATTATCCATATCCGAGCGTTATGGCTGGTCGCGCTACATTGCTCATCAGGCTTATTACACCTTGCTTGACCGCGAATTTGAATGGGAATTAATGCCTTTAGGTGTAAAGCATGGTGTAAGTACAATTGTTTGGAGTCCATTGTCTGCAGGCTTACTAACAGGCAAGTACCGCCGTGGGCAGGATCCTCAAAACACACGTTTAAATCAGGGAGGTGAGCAGGGGCCGCCGGTAAATTTTGAAAGGTTATATAAAATTGTTGACGCACTGGATGAGGTGGCTCAAGAAACCGGTAAGTCATTGGCCCAGGTATCATTAAATTGGTTGTTACAACGGCCAACAATAGCTAACTTAATTATTGGTGCGCGTAACGAAGAACAATTGAAACATAATCTTGGCGCAGTAGGATGGAATTTATCTACCGATCAGGTTAGAAAGCTGGATGCAGCCAGTAACATTGATCCGGTATATCCTTACTGGCATCAACGTAATTTCCCGCAGTTAAACGCAGCGGCAAAACTTTATTGAAGCGGTTTGCTTGTAGCTAAGTGTACCACTGTCCGCGTCCGCGCGGACACCGTGGTACACACGTGGTACAGGTGACAGCGTTTTGTCAGTAAATTAATCATTGTAATATTACTGAAAATCAGCGTGATATCGAATTATTGAAAAAGGTACGCTGATTTTTACTTCTATTTAGTGCGGACACCGCGGACACTGGTGGTACAAGTCGTCCTATAATCAGCCAAATTTATAATCAACATGCAGGTACTTGATGCTACTAAATGTACCTGTTGTAAAAACAATATTTGTTTCAAAAAAAGAGTTAAAAGAAATATAGAATAATATATTTCTTTTAACTCTATAACTGATTTAATATCAGTTTTTGTGGAGCCGGAGGGAGTTTTTTTAAACTCGAAACAGCTTGATATATAGTGTGTTACACTAACGATATTTTACAGGTCTCTGAATAGGTCTCTCAATAAAAAGAAGCCAAAAACGCTATGTTTTATAGTACAAATATAATGAATTTTTAGACATAATAACTTGGAGGTTAAGTATTTATTAAAAAATATACTCCCTGCTGATTGCTATTGGGTGTTGGGTTCCTTTAGGGAGTATTGTTTCGAATTTTTTTGTGTTACCGAAGAAGCGTTTGTCACAGAATTAGGGTAAATTTCCTCAATTGTTGTCACAGAATTAGGGTAGATCTCGAATTGAACCTAAGCCATTGAACGGACTAACCCATATTCAACGCTTAAGCAACCAACTGCGCGAGCCGGGTAAATAGTCAAGGCCGGGCTACCTGATATCAACAAAACACATTAGCCCGCTCTGCATGGCCTTGACTTTTTGCCCGGTGGTGGGCTATCTTCGCGAGTGTGGTGAATATGGTAAATAAAAACGCTTCTTTAACTACTCGAAAAATTCGAGTAGTTCCTATCAGTTGTTTCCATTTTGGAAATAACTCACCTTTTCATTAAATAAAATGATTATTTGCAAAACTGGATGCAGTCTACTAAAATATCTAACACTTGTGAAGATTTGAATTCTCAAATTTTCACTTTGATAATTATTCGATTATGCTTTGTCTTTTGATTTCCTCCGCAGTGCGGAGGAAATTGATTTATTAGAAAATAAATATTCTTGCAGGACTTAAGATACCCAAAGCGATTATATTATGCCCCATAGCGAATATAATCACTGCTTTTGGGATAACGAGACTTGTGAAGAAATGAATCCCGTAGCGATAACGTGCGTGTGTAATGAAGCACTTCCTGCAATGCAGGATAATTAAAAAAGCTCAGTAGTTTCTGCCGCGAATACCTTACTCACTAAATATATCTCCATAAAATACAAAATCGTCCGCAGTGGGGACGAATAGAATAAGGCAAACTAAACACTTTTTATGAATCGTGGCTGCAACTAAAAATCAAATTGACTTACTCTGTACATGGCCTCTTACTTTTATACCGCGGTGGGCTAATTTGCGAATGTTGTGAATATGGAGGTATCGAACATCTAAAGAAAAGAGCGGAATGTCGCTCGTTAGTAACTAATCCCCACCTGTTCAATAAATTCCAACCATAATCTCTCCGCTATTTGCTTTGCGGTTAGGACATCATTTGTTTGTGAGCCATACATGCTTTTGAACGACCAAAACAACTCGTAATCACTTTGCTCAATAGAGTAGAGTTTATCTAATTGAATAACGTTAGAAGAAGGTTTTTCCGCTAACGAATAAGAAAGATCTGATCTGCCAAAAGCGCTATTGGCGGATGTTAAAACAGTTATGTAGCCTTTACTATTTGCTTTCGCCCGGTTTGAAATCAGGCAAGTAAACGATTTCTTTTCATCATCGACAAAACGAGCTTGAATTTGTTCAACTCCGTTTATTTCTTCTAATGAATCTTTAAAGTACTTTCTTATCGTTTCAAATGATTCATCTTTAAAGTTTAATCTGTCAACTTCCGTAAAATCACGTTTTACTTTATAATTTTTTGAAGGTGCTTGAATAGGTGCCTTAGCTACATTCAAAGATTTGCCTGGAAATTGTTTAGCATCTATTAATCGCCTTAATTCGTCAATGACATTTAAATATGCAACATTTTCATTAGTCCATTCGCTTACAGGCTTACCATCTTTCGGTACCGCCTTCATTTTGCTGAAAGGAGATGACATCCAATCGCACGGCTCAGCAATAATAGGTACTATTATAATTTCACCACGTTCTTGCATTTTTAAAGCCTCTTGAAACTCCTTTTCGTAGCAATATTGAGAGTTTAAGTAATCAGGACTTACTATAGCCAAAAATATATCTGAATTACTTAATGCGCTGCTGATATTTACATCAAGATTTCCACCCGCTAAGATTTCCTTGTCGTACCATGAAGCAATTTTACCATCTCGTTTTAGCACAGCCATATGCACATGCAGACGTTCAAGTACTCTTTCATCTCTGTGACTGTAAGAAATAAATGCTTTAGACATGATTTGTGATTTTAGAGGTAAATATAATGAGCAAACGCCCGCATTTTTATTGTCCCAATCAATTAAACGCCAATCCGCTGATAGGTTAGGCTATATTTGAACTCTGATTAAACCCATCGAGTATGCTAATGATTTTAATAGCGTCCTCGTCTTTGAATACTCCCATAACCCCGTTCTGATTAATATCTGTAAATGGCCTGTCGAACAACATGGCTTTATCAATTGTGCCATTGATAGTAAGGAAATTAATGAGCGTATCTATAAAGTTCATTTGCTCCGCATTGATGCCATCGCGGTTAATGAAGTCAGCAAACAGCGCTTTTGCGGCTATGGCATCCAAGCCGATTATTGAGCGAATAAATTGGGTCAGATCCTTTCCGCTTAAAACTTCGTCAAGGTGTTCGGCTGTATCCGGGTCTTCTGTAAATAATAGTTCTTTTAGCTGGTCTAACTCAGCCGTTGATATAGGTTCGTTATTTTTTATTTTACTGATGGCTATATAATTAGCGTGCTTGCGGATAAACGAAGCAACCCGCTGGTTATACGTTTCCAGTCCAACAAACGGAGTTATTATGTCAACTTCTTCAATTTCGCCTGTTAATTGGTCCTCGAAATTGGTATATATTTTGGCCTGGTTTGCCTTTTCAATAAACTTCATGATCGCTCGCAATTCTATACGCAGGTTTTCGACGCCAGTGATAGTTAAGTTTTTCCAGTAAGTATCGTTCACTAAAGTTTGCAGCAATTCTTTCCTGGCGGCCACCTGCGGAATGCTTGTTTGTTTAAGCAATGCGGCTGCGGCTTGCTTTACCACGACTATAAACCCGGCAAGTTGTTTATCATCCTTCAGGTAAGCGTCCATCAAACGGTAAATAACCGCATCAAATTTACGCGCGTCGAAATCGGTATCGGCGCTCATGATCAGCGGTGCCAAATGGCGCTGCAAGTCGCGTACCTTGTCGTCGGTCAGGTTGTTCCAATTATGCCTGTCCGCAAACTGCTCTATCAGCCGCAAATGCGGGCGGTTTACAAAGCTATCGCGATTAAGGCTTAAAACATCTGTTTGTAACTCGTTTAAAAGCCCATCTCTATATTGCGCCAACTCATCATCTTCAATAAGTGTTTCGAGCGTTACGGCCAGCTTGATCTTTAACAGGAAGATGCGCTGCGTTAGCGATATGGTTGCGCTTGGTTCAATACCGGCAGGGTTATCGCCAAAAAACTCGATGTTGCCGCAATAGTCAAAAATGTAAAACTTCTGCTTGTCTTTACCTTCGCCAAAAATATCGGGGCACAGGCGGGTACCGCGACCCACCATTTGCCAATACTTGGCGCTTGATTTTACCGACTTAAAAAATACCAGGTTCAATATTTCGGGCACATCAATACCTGTGTCCAACATATCAACCGATACTACTATCTGCGGTAGTTTTTCCGACTGTTTAAACAGGTCAATCGTATGCTCTGGTTTGTCGGACGAATGGGTAACTACCTGTAAAAAATGCCCTTTTAACATAGGGTACATGTTGTTAAAGCAGGCTTCGATAAACCTGGCGTGGTTTTGATTTTTAGCGAAGATGATGGTTTTACCAATGGTATCGCCATTGTTTACTTTTTGCCCGTTATCCATCAAAAGCTGCAACACCTTATTCACCGTGTCCTGATTAAACAACCACTCGTTTAAAGCAGCCGAATCAATTTCTTCGGGCATATCCTCGCTGCCTTCGGCAAAAGTGTCTTCGTAACGCTGTTTGTCTTCGTCAGACAATTCTTCGTATTTAATGCCCTGGCGCGGGAATTTAAGCGGAACCTTTAAAGCAGATGGCGGGCGTAAATATTCGTCGGCCACGGCGCGGTTTAATTCGTAAGAGAAAGTAGGAACGCCGGGCTCGCAATGGAACAACTCGTAAGTGTCTTTTTGCGTTTCGGATTTGGGTGTAGCGGTAAGGCCCAGCCGGATAGCATCAAAATAGTTAAAGATGGCCCGGTACTTTTGATAGATAGACCGGTGTACTTCATCAAAAATTACCAAATCAAAATAGCCTGCGGTGAATAACCGCCTTTCCCCTTCAAACTCATTGTCTATTTGGTTGATCATGGTTTGATAGGTAGAGAACACCATACGTACCTGATCTGATGTTTTATCTTTAGTAAGGTTAACCGATGTTAGTTGTGGCAGATAGTCGTTAAAACTGTTTTTGGCCTGCGATACCAGCGGTGTTCTATCTGCGAGGAAAAGAATACGTTTTACCTTATTGGTTTTGGTCAATACATCAACCAATGCGGCGGCGGTACGGGTTTTTCCGCTACCGGTTGCCATAATAAACAACAGATCGCGTTTATGCTTGTCCAGATCCTCTTTAGCGCGTTGGATAGCCTCTATCTGATAATACCGCCCTGCTATATCTGCGTTCACGGACTGCGTGCTTAATGGCTTTTCAAGATCACGGCGGTTAATCAGCTTTTCAAGATCATCTTTACTGTAAAAGCCATAAACCTGCCGGTAAGGGTACTTGGTATCGTCCCATATATAATGCTCAAAGCCGTTGCTTACAAATATGATGGGGCGTTTGCCGAACTCTTTTTCCAAAGCGTCGGCGTAGCGTTTGGCCTGACCGAGGCCTTTATCTTTGCCATCGGCAGTGGTTTTTTTGGCTTCTACCACTGCAAGTGCTTTACCATCGGCACCAAAAAGCACATAGTCGGCTTTGTCGGCGCCGTTTTGGCTGTGTTTTAAGTTGTATTCGGCTACGGTGTTGGCATCGCCCACTATCCAACCTGCTTCTTTTAGCAGGATGTCTATATAAAGCTCACGCGTTAGTTTTTCTGAGGGCGAATGGTATTCAATACCCGTAGCCGTTTCATTGATGGCTTCCGCGACCGGTATCTCCGCCAGCAGTTTTACTTCGGGCGTTATGCTTTCCTGTATTTTTGATGCGATGAACGGTTTACGATGTACCGTATCGCCATAATGGCTGGCCAGCCACTGCGCGAAGGCGTGCAGGTTGAGCACACAGGTGTAAGCATCTTTGGTGGTTACCTTCCGTCTCTTATCGCCGTGAACGGCCAAGTTGCCGGTGCGGCGGATGGCATTAACATCGGTATACAGGCTTTGGCCTACCAAGCGTATAAAGCCCGGCTTATTCATTAAAATATTGAGCGAAACTTCTTCGTCGGGGTGGATGGTTTCTAAGTCGCGGTCGTTATCAAACATCCACATCACCATTTCTTCCAGCGCTTTGCGGCAAAAAATGGCACAGGCTTCTTCATCCTGCTGCAAAAAGGTTTCGGCTTTACGGGCAGCCGGGTAAAATGCCGCGAAAACATCACTTAAAAAATAAAAGTTACCCTGTTGCTGCATGTATTATAATAAGCTTTAGTTTATTACATACTAAACTATAAAAATTAATTTAAACCACCATTAAAAGCTTGTTGTAGTAGTGACTGGAAAAGATTTTCAGACTCTTGCATCTGCGCTTTTAGTTTTTCTTTTTGTTGCTCGATGTTTTGGATTTGCTGCGCGAAATGATTTTGAAGATGAATAGGAGGGTTTATCATTGGAATCGAATTGCAAATCGTTTTGTTCATATAAGGCACAGTAGTTGAACTTGCCCATTTGTACATAAATTTTTTTTGCCAACTTAAAGAGTACATTAAAAACAACGCGTTCGTTTTTTCAAAGCATTGGAATGCGTGCAATTGTTGGTTAATAACCATTGGTGCATCATTAACCGTTAGGACTCCAAGATCACCTACACACGTCATTATTACACTGTTTTTTGGTATTATTTTAGCCTTAACCTGTTTAATTTCAGATTCATCAAGCCCGATATTCTTTTTTGATTTTACAGTGAATCCTAAATGAACTAAATCATCAGTGGTAACCCAAGGAATAGATCCTGAAAAAGATTTTGGTTTATCCCTACCTGGAACAATACAATCAGTATAATTTCTACAGGTTTTTCTTCCCACCCTTTCTCATTTTTTACCGGATCACCAAATATATCTATAAACAAGCTTTGGGCGAGGTCATCGTAATATTGCAGCAGTTGCTTGCCTTTTTTTCGTAGGGTATCGGCTTTGTCTAAAATTTCGGCAATGCGCTTTTGGGTGGGGAGGGGTGGAAGTGGTATTGTTAACTCCTGTAAATATCTTTCAAGCTTTAAATTTATTATGCCTGTAGTCTTATTTTGATAATTTAAAGTTTTGCCCGTTAAATGATTATTAAAAAGAAACCAAAAGACGTATTTAGCGTCAGCAGTTGATGATGGTCTTAAGACGCTTGTAAAGTTGTTACATAAAAAAACATCGTTTTGATTGTCGAAAAAAACAACCCTACCAACAGGTTGACTTGGGCTACCTCCCGATTTCTCTATAATGGTATCGCCAAACTTTAATGCTTTTTGATCGATTTTCTTTTGAGCTATTGACCTTGTTACAACATTGTCGTAATTAATTGTACCGTCATTCTGAAAATTTGTAGTTCTTAACACTTTCACACTGCCAACATCATCGCCCCATTCACCCGAAATTGCTTTTGGTATGATTTCTGAAAGATTTTTAATCTCCCACATCTCTCGTCGCTTTATATCTTCAATCATAAATATTGCTTCAATCCGTTATTTACTCTGTTAATAATCGGCACCATTTCGCGCATCCGGCTGCACTCGTAATGCGGGTTTACCAGTAAGGAGATATAAGCCTCGTAATGCGGTAAAAAGTGTGCTTTGAATTTTTCCATGTTAAAAAGGTATTCCAGGTAGGCGGCCTGCTTTTTGGCTATAAGCATTTCAAGGTATGGCTTTATCACTTCGGCCATCGGTTCATAAAACGGGTGGATGCGGATGTAATAACTATCGGTTATGGCTGCTTCGTCAAAGCAATTATTCCAGGCATACGCTACAGATACGATGTTGTAACCAAAACTGATTTTAATACGCTCGTTAGCATCGGTGCAAGCCAGTCGCTGCTTATCTAAATAAGCGTGCCCTTTTATGGCCAGTTCTAAAGCTAACTGCTTATGCTGGCATTTGGTAACCAAAGCCCAGCAATGCATTAGGCTGTCGTCCTCATCAAAAACGTTTTCGGGGTTTCCGGCATCAAGGTGTTTGCCTGTCAGTAGTTCGTCGTTGTCATCTTCGTCATCTGTTACATGCTGCACCGGCTTAAATGATAATAACACGTACTCGCTTTCGTCACCCTCGTAAACCTGCATAGAGGTGGCTTTTTCAAGGTAACCGATCAGCTTGTTATTTTTTAATAAGATGAGGCCGTTTTGATTAAATCCTGCAGCGGTTTTAGCGATATGATCCAATGGTATAACAGTTAAGTCTGCAGGCATATCGTCCGGGTCAATTACTACTATACCGTTTTTATCAGTTGGGTTAAAGTGCGGGTTTAACCCTTCGTGTATAAGATCATAAATGTGATGCGTTTTGCTTTGGTCTACCAATAACTGGTACCAATCATCAGGTTGATGCTTGGCCATGTTAATTTGCAAGCAGGGTTTTTAATTCGGCCATCAACGCGCTGCGCTCATCGTCAAGTTTGGTAATACGGTCAATAATCACATCCGGCTTATCGTAAGTTTTCTCCTCGTGCTCCACCTCTTTGTAGCGGTTAATGCTCAGGTCGTAACCATTGGCTTGTATCTCGGCCAGTGGTACAAAAAAGCTTTGCTCGGTACGGGCGCGGGTATCTTCGGCTTCGCGGTTATTCCACCGGGCTATAATATCCGGAATGTCGTTATCGGCAGTTTCCGCGCGTTTGTCGTCCAGGCTCAGGCCGTCGGCCTTCATGTCATAAAACCACACCTTATCGGTGCCGCCCGCGCCGGTTTTAGTGAACAACAATACGGCTGTGCTTACCCCGGCATAGGGCTTAAACACCCCGCTGGGCATAGAAATAACACCCGTAAGCTGGTTGTTATCCAGTATCTCTTTACGTATTTGCTTATGCGCGTTTGATGATCCGAACAAAACACCGTCGGGCACTATTACCGCAGCACGACCGCCCAGCTTTAGGCCGCGTA
The DNA here is from genome assembly GCA_025929405.1 of Mucilaginibacter sp. Classification (GTDB taxonomy): domain Bacteria; phylum Bacteroidota; class Bacteroidia; order Sphingobacteriales; family Sphingobacteriaceae; genus Mucilaginibacter. Next base: position 11,518 of record JAICMD010000016.1, read on the forward strand.
ATATAAGCGCTAAAAACAGCAACTCGGTTTTAGTAGTTTTTACTACGCTGCTTAGGCTGCTATCTACCGCATCATGGTCTAACGACCCTTTGAACGGCGGATTGGCCAATACCAAAGTTGCCTTGTTTTTAAAGCTGCTGTTAGCTTCGCTCAGTGCATCCACATCAAATAGTTGCGGGTTCTCGATACCGTGAAGCAAAAGGTTCATGGCACCAATGCGTATCATGGTGGCATCAAACTCCATCCCCAAAAACATATCGCTTTCGTAATGCTTGCGGGTTTCGGCATTGGTCAAAATATTGGGGTGTTTTTCTAATATAAATTCCGCAGCCTTTACTAAAAAACCGGATGTGCCTGCCGATGGGTCGCAGATAACATCTTCGGGTGTAGGGTTGGTCATCTCTACCATCATGCGGATAATATGCCGCGGTGTGCGGAACTGCCCATTGGTACCCGCGCTGGCAATTTTGCTAAGCAGGTATTCGTAAACATCGCCCTTGGTATCGCGGTCGTTCATATCCACGGCTGATAGCAAGTCGACGACCAACTGCAACAACCGGGGTGTAGGGATCATGAAGGTAGCGCCCTTCATGTATTTGTTAAAGGCCGAATCTTTCGATGCGCCTTTGTTCTTCATAAAATCGAACACGCCGTCAATCTTCCGGAATTGCTCAAACATGGTTTCAGCATCCATATCTTTAAACACGCTCCAGCGCAGTTGCTGCTCATCGGGTTGGTAGATATTAACTGGCGTTAAACCAATGGTAGCTTTTTTATCTTCGCGTATCTGTAGTTCATCCAGGCGGCGAATAAATAATAAGTATGTGATCTGTTCAATTACTGTTAGCGGGTTTGATATACCGCCAGACCAGAAGGTAGCCCAGATTTTATCTATTTGTGATTTGAGGGATTGGGTTAGCATATTATATTCCGTATTTATTTGTAAGATAATCTTTGTACCAGAGTAAAACTTCCAACAGGCCGAAGACTGTTGATTGATAGGCATATTGGCTGTGCTTCTGAGTCGCGTTATGAGAGAATATTTGGCAGCAATTAACAATCGAACTGTAAATCCACCCAATATGGCCAACCATAATAGGGCTTACACTTGGTATAGTAGTCGCTCCGATTCTAACCTCGCGACCTGTAAGATACAGTTCACTGTATCTTAAATTTGGTCTGTTGTTTTGGGCAGGATTGAGCAAGGCATCCGGTATAAACGCCTTGTCTATATTATTGGCCATTTTTAACATAGACTCTATTATGTCTCTAATCTTATTGTAATCAGATTTATTAGACGTAGCCGAACTCAAACTGTTGAGAACTTCAAACATCGTTGACTCCATGTTTTTATAAACCCTTTTATCGTCAAACAGCTTAAAAATATCACTATAAAGAAGTTTTATCCTCTTCTCGGGTAAGCCGTTACTGTGGGTAATAATTTTTTTTAATAATCGATCTATTTGTATATCGTGCTTACTAAAAACGTCTAAAACGAAAGGTTGCTGTAAATCAATTTGCTCTTCTAAATTGCCTTTTTCTGCACCTATATACGCGGAGTATATTACGGTAGGCATGTATAAACCTTTTCCATACTGCTGATTGAGCCAATTCAGTCCCCGATGCAAATGAACAACATTACTTCCGCTCGCTGCTTCATCTAACTTCCCTTTGCCATCTAAAATTAATCCGCTGTAATTACCCCAATTATCGGTTAATTCTGTCTGTGCATCTTCCCAATTTGTGACGCAAATTAACTCAACCCCCATTTTATAGGCGATATCTTTACACTCTTCGAACATCAGTTCGTTATCATCGCTAAATAGTATCTTAATCATTATAAATTGGTAGTCTAATTACAAAATGGATACCTTTTAAGATATCCCTATTATTTATTGTTTCGAGGGTTGCTGATCTTTTAACATTTACATCTTCAAATGATCCACCATGATCTTCAATTATCTTGTTAATTATATATCCACCAATCCCTGAACCGGAATGTGAGCCGGACTTTTTTCCAAAGCTAATATAATCAGCAAAGGTAAAACCATCTTTAAATGGCTTGCCGTCATTAATAAAATTTATTACTATGGTTTCCCTATCGCTCGATTTCCATACTTTAAATAGAATGTTTCTTTCAGTATTCAAATCATCATAGCCATGTTTTTCGGCATTGTTTACTAAGTTTCTAAAGGCCTTGTAAATTAAGTTGGGGTCTATATCAAAAAAGTCCTTTTTTGATATACTTCTGTCAATTTCAATTTGGCACTTACCATCACATATTTTAGACTCCAGCTCAGAAAAAAAAGTAAAAACATTTGTTTTGACTAACTTCTTTTCTGAACCAATAGCGTCTACCATATCATTGATGATTTCACCCATTTCAGTTGCGATATGCTTTAGCCCATCAAGCACCTGTTTGACGTTTCTCGCACCCGGCCTTTGCGATATTCGTTCTTGATCGATATCCATTTTGTCCTTCAAAAAATCTTCAAGATTAGTTAGGCCGGTGACTAATGGATTTTTTAGGTTGCCAAATTCGTGCTTAAAAGCTGCTATGATTTCATTGGTAAGGTTTTGTTCATCAACCTTTCTATCTTGATTAGAGGCGCTTAAAGTGGCAGATAATCGCTTATTAGCAATCGTTTTTTGTTCTTCAACCGTAGGAAGCCAAATTTCAAGGCCCAATAAATCTATTTTTCTTAATGAGGGTATGGTTACGCCCCGTCTGAAAAGGCCTAATTGTTCTTTAACATAATTCTCTTTTAATTCAGTGGCTAAAAACAAAGGATCAATTATCTTACTGTTTACAGTTAAACAAAAAATATTTTGGTTTACAAGTAAAGGCTTATCATCGGAATAAACGGATGGATTTAAATTACCACCTGCCTTAGCTATCAGAACCGCATTTTGAGGTACAAAATACTTGCTATAGTTATCTCTTATTTCGAGTGAGTCATCAACAAACCGTTCAACGTTCGCTACATCAATAAAAGGGGGGCTGTCTGGTTTAGCTAAATCTGAAACACCAATATAAGGTATACCCACAGCAGAGACAAAATAGTTTCTGTTAATATTCCCAAACGATGTAGGTATAGCAACTAACGATTTTAATTTAACATATTTTTTATCTCTATCGTTGTCGTTTTGAGAATTCGTCCAACTTTTATATCTATTGATTTCTAAGCTGCCATTTTGATTTAAAATATCGTCTATTTTGACTACTATCGGGTTGTGTAAGTTAACCTCTTGAGGCGCAAAGTACTCCGGAATTGCATCATACTCTTTTTTAGCGACTTCAAAAAACGAAATCTCATGTGTTGAGCCAGTCGTCGCTTTGTTTATCACGAGTATAGATGCCTCTACGCCGCTGTAAGGATAGAAAGCTCCAATGGGTAAAGAAATTATTTTTTCAATTAATCCCCGTTTTATCAAATTTATCTTAAATGCCTGCACGGATTGTTGGGTACTAAACAAAAAGCTCTCAGGTACAATTATTATCGCCTTACCGGTACTATTTAATGCATTGATAGCTTGACTTATAACATTGTATTCTACAGGCCTTTGGCCCTTGATGCCAAGATCTAACGCCTGTTGAAGCCCGATGTCAATATTGCTAAGGTCAAACTTCAAACCAAATGGAGGAGTGGTTATAATTAGGTCATACCCCGTTTTATATTCTGATCGTATGCTATCTTTTTGGTAATATTCAAACTGCTTGATTCCGTTACCGATAAGATTTAGTTTTCCTAACAAAACAGTTTGGTGATTAATGTCCTGCGCATCGAAGTATGTATCTGCACCCAACACCTCATTTAAAAAACCTAAGGTTGAACCGACGCCAGCAAAAGGGTCAAAGACCTTTAAATTTTTATACCCAACTACAAGGCTTGTCAATATATTATTGATCCTTGCAGGGGTATTAAATTGCCCCAAATCCATTCTTATTGTTCCATGCATTGACAACCAATTTTGAAACAGTAGTTTAAACGTAGAATCGGGTAACGAGTGAAGATTTGATGATGCAATTAAATCCCTTATTCTTGTTCGGTCAGCAATAGGTATGCCTTTAATAGCCCCCTCAATTTCCTTCACTTCGGTTTTGCTTAATTTTAATCCCGAAAAAAAGGCGCTAAAATTTGCAGACCCATCACTTTTTCGGAAGTATATAAGTAAAGAGCATATAGCTAAATTTATATCTACGGCGCCAGTATGACTATGTGCAAGAGTATTTCTTAAAATATTAAGGATTGCCCAGGGTAAACTATTTGGTATATCGTTCTCGCCGGTTGTTAGTGCGCTAATTCGGTCATTTGCATCTACAGAAAATAACTTCGGATAATTATTTACACGTGCCCTGATTTGGGAAGCTGTTAAAGCTTCTTTGTCTCCTCTAACATAAATGCCAGTCAGGTTAATGTAATCTGCTATTTCTCTTGTTGACGCAGATTTATTTAACCTAATTAGCACTTCTAAAATTGCTTCGTGTAATGTCATTTTTCTTTAACTGTTTATCAATATCAAAGATGATAAATATCTGTGCATTGTACCTGCACAGATATTTAAATATCATTATACCTGATAATTTAATCCTCTATAGGCTCCTCCAATAATAAGTCATCAAAGCCTAATTCTTTAATTTCTTTAACTGAAGACCCTGCTATCCCTTTAACAGAACCATAAATATCAATGGTGTTTTGCGTCATCATCTCAATTTGTTTTTGGCGTATCTTCCAATTTTTCATGGTTGCCTTTTTCTCTTTATCAAGAGTTTCCTGCATAGCACGATAACCACTCAATACATACTCTATCTGGTGAGCAAATTCATGGCTGGTTAGATAATCGTATAGCATTTGTTGCTTATCGCCCTTGTTTTCGCCCGCCACCTTTTGGTCATACAAGCTAAGAAGTGAATGCCTTAAAACAGTTACCAAGGCGATTGCCTCATGATAGGAACATATCCATACGCCGTCTTTCAAGCCGAATTGCTTCATCTCTGGCGGAAACGCTTCAGTAACCAATACAGAAATTTGGCCTTTGTGCAACCTGTTGTCCGCTTTTAGTTTTTCAATCCAAGCCGGCGAAAAACTTTTGGTCCGTTTACTCTCAAATATAATTGTTCCGCAATCAGCCATTTGGTGATTCCTAACTTTGTGAAGGATGTCCGCCCCATTTGAGCCTTTACCTACAGAAGTGATCTCATCAAAAGGAAATGTTTGTGATAACAATTTCTCTAACTCTACTTCCATAACTTCACCCTGTACTTGCATAGACCCTTGCTCCATCTTTCTATGCATATTTTCCAGTTGTTGCTTTAGGGAACTTATAAGGTGCTCATTTTCCTGGGATTTTAGAAAATTTGCTTCGCGTTCCTTTTCTCGGGCTTTTTCTTCAATGGCCTTGCGTTCGTCAGCTAAAGTGCGCTCCACCTGTAATTCGAGGGCTTGTTTCGCTTCATCTAACTGCCTTTGTTGCTTTAAGAGTTCAAGCTCCCGCTTTTGCATGTTTTGGAGTGCCTGCTGTTTTTCATGGTTTTCTTTTCGCAGCTCATCTAACACCAGTGCATTTTGTGCAGATATTTCCGCCTTAAGCTTTTCACGTTGAGTTGCTTCGGCTTCCTTTAGCTTGTCAAGGATAACTCTATCCTGGCGCGCTTTCTCTTGAGCCAATGCGGCCTCTTTTTGCTGATAAGATTGTTCCCGACTACTGAATTCATTTTCCATTTCTGCTTTCTTTTTTAGAAAGTCTGCATTCAGCTGTTTTTCAAGTTGTTCTTTGATTGCTTGCTCTACATCTAATGTAGTTTGGCATTTTGGGCATGTGATAATGTTTTTCATATGCCAAAGGTGGAATGTATATGTGCAGTACATCTGCACACATTATTGGTAATTCTCTAAGATTTTTAAAACTTTGCGTTTCATCTCATCAACGAGGCTTTGCGGAGATACAACAGTTATCCCTTCTCCATAAGATAGGAGTTTAGCAATTAGTTCATAGTTCACAATCACATTTATAGTAATCAAAACACCATCGCTTGTGAAGCTCGGTGGTTTTTGTGAGCCGTGGAGGGGTTTCGTTTCAATGTAAGGCCAAAGTTCATTTGAAACTTTTAGAGTGATCGTTTCTACAGGTTTTGCATTGATTATAGTAACTCCAATTATATCGTCAAAATATTCATTAAAGTCAATATTAAAATTCTCCTTGTAAATAGTTGAAACTTCTTTTATATCTGATATTCTATCTAAAGCCAGATTCGTAATTTGTTCGGATTGTTCATTCAGCCCGAATAGAAACCAACGTAAGTTATACTGTTTTAAATAATATGGATGTATTGTATATACTATGCTTTTTTCGCCTTTAAAAGACAAATAGCTAATTTCAAGCACGCGGTTGTTATAAATGGCATTGAATAATGGCGTAATTAAATCAATTCCTTTTAGGAACTGATTTTGTTCAAAATCAATTATATTATTTACATCGGTATTGCTGATGCTTTGGAGACGGCTGGAAATTTCGTCTACCCACTCAAATTGCGGCATTCCTTTGAAGCGCGATAATGTCAAGAGCACCTCTCTGATTTGTGTAATCTCGACCTGATTCAGCGGGCTTTTATTGATCGAATAATTTTTATCACGGTATCTGTGGTAAATCTTTTTGCCGTCCTTAATCCTGTTAAGTTCAATATGCCAGCCCTGGCTACTTTCCATGAATTTAATATCTTCATAGACTTGCCGTTTTTTAACGCCTTCATTCTTACCTGTGAAGTCGTATATCGCAGCATTGCAAGCTTCCACTAAATCTTCTATGTAGTATTTGCGGCCATAATTGCTAAAGCAATTATCTAATGCGATGTACCTAATTTGTGCGTGCTTATTGGTTGACATAATGTAAATGGATAAAGTTAACAATATGTGCATAAGTACTGCACATATAAATTCACCTTATACTTACATATATGACAATGCTAAATTTTCTTAAATAGGATAAATGCAGGTATGTTATGAGCGATAGCGAATTTCATTCCTGCTTGTGCGGTGGCGAGGCTGGTTGCGGAATGGAACCCGGCGCGATAGCGCGTGGTGTAATGAAGCCACCTGCCGCAGCCGCTTGGCCTCAATTGGCATCAAATATTCTTTCAAACAACAACGATAAATCTTCTCTCACCTGATTATAAGGTGGTAACTGTTCGTGTGGTATCTGATGTGCAAGGCTATTTTTCCATGCGCCCGTAAGCTTCTTATCTACATCATCATTTAAAAACTGGTTTGTGCCGGTAAATTCCAAGTTTTTAAATTCCATTTTTTCGTGGAACGCTTTTACTATTACGGGCCATTCAATAGCTGTAAGCTTATGGGATAGATACCATATATCAAAATAATCCCTCGGCGCAGAATAGGAGCGCTGTATTAATGCTCTCAATTTCTCCGACATTACCTCTTGCAAATCATAACAGGGGATAGTTTGATCGGCTAAAGCCAGTTTATCAGAATACCCATGTGTTATGGAGCGTAAGCTAACTGGGAATAACATTTTTTCATAGAGGATGATCTCTATTTTTACGCTTGTTACCCATCTTTCCGGTAGAGGTGGTGCCTGGTTCTTTAGATGATCTGCACCCCAAAACTTAATAATCGCTGCATATCCAGTAGGCATATCCTTATGCTTCAATTTTTTTATAGAATCAATAAATAAAGGAATTTCTGTCCGCTGTGTTATCAATTCGATTATTTCCTGTAATAATTCCCGGTTTAATACAAAGTCGGGGTTTACAGAGGTAAAGTCAAGATCTTCTGAAAATCGGTAATCAGGTATATAACACTTTTTTAAACAGGTGCCGCCTTTAAATACGAGACTATCCCGGCATAATGGGATAGAGAATATAGCATCAATGAAATGACCTAATACCCAATCCTTATCCACCGTACTACGTGATACATTCTCATGCAGCGCAATTCTCTCTATTTCCTTCTTTAGTATCATTAATATTGTTTGTCAGTTAGATTAAGCAATTCATCTTTGCTGATATTCAGCCTCAACTTCCAATCTGATATAAATTCGCCTTTTTCTGTTCCCTGTGGATCAAAAAGGTTATACTTTTCATTGATCTGTTGTTTTGCGAAATCAATAAATTTATTCATCGACGGCTTTTCAAATAGTTCTATCAAAAATCCCATTCTTTTAGTAGCAGCAGTATTGCCGACTTGCCTACAATAATTTATCATCTTATCAGCAGTAATTTCCGACTGGGACAATGCCCTTATTAGTTCAGCATAACCACCAGAATATTGTGGTTGATCAAAACAGTCTATAATGGTCTTTTCAATATCCGTTATAGGATATTTTGTGTTGCCGTATCCATTGTACATAATACCGGTACGCTTACCAGGATTTATAGTGACAAATTTATAAGGAGTTCCCAAAAGGGTTTTATCGTTTTTCCTCTGCGTAGTCTGTATAAATATGGTGTTAGAAAATTGCTCGGTCAACCCATGCAGATTTAAAGCCGACCAATAAGCTACAGCACTGTTTTTCACTACGAATGTGCCGATAACATTTTCATCACGGAAGTTAACTTTGCAAAACTTACCGCGCTCAATGCGGGAAATCAATTCTTTATGAACTAAATTCTCAAGAACCTCATTAAGGTTATCGAACTTTCTACTAATTTGACTTTCAATTTCATCGAATTGAAATAGTTCAATTTCATAGTCATCCAGCAACTTCATAAATTCAAGTTGCTGCTGTGTAAGGTTGGATGATATGTAAACGCTATGTGCCATATTACTTCGAGTGTCATTATAAGACCTAAAAAATGGGGCTTATCGTTACGCAGAAAGTAAATATACAAAGTTCTTTTAAATAACCATTAATTTTTAGGATAATCTGTGTTTACGCTTCCTGTTGTTCTTACGCTTAAACTGGTTCACCGCAGCTTGATCCATACTATTAGCACTGTTATCAACGCCGAGCAAATCCCCGATAAGATTGCCACCAGGTATAGCCGAATTACCCATCTGCTGCCGACTCGGTTGTTGGACTGATAGATCTGCTCCGCGCTTGCCACTATACTTTTTATTTGAAATGATAGGTTGGCCGCTGTGCTCTCCAACTGATTGAGCCGCCTTGCTGTTGTTTCTATTTGCTTTTCCGATTTGATCCTGTAATTTTCCAGTGCCCTGCTGTACATCATTTCTATTTCCGGCAGTAACTTTTGTATCTGCGATAGCTCGCTCGGTTGCTCCGGTTCGTTCAAGCTGGTTGGTTCTTGTCCTAACATTTGCCTGGTATATTGCTGAGCGATCTCTTTCTTGTTCATAATTGATAGCATTTTTAACAGCCTGCCATTTGTAAGCGTTACCTAAATGAGCTCCTTTAAATTGCATACCTTCATAACCATAAGATATGCCGCTTACGAAATTTGTGCTGGCCTGATTAAATAGAACGTTAATACCCTGTGCTTCCAACTGCTTGATAAACTGCTCTGTGGTTGGCTTTTGATTCAGTATGTTTTTTATAGTAACCTGCAACTTCATTTTTACAGATGGCTCGTCCGTTCGCTTCATCATTTCCAACTCATTTTTAGTCATTGCTCTTTCCTTTGCCTGACGACTGGATATTACTTCGGTTAATCCGTATTGCTTTTCTAACTTCCGAAGTATTTGTTCGCTTCGCTGATAGTCTTTACTGTCGGAAAGGACTGTACCATCATAACCAATGCGATTAACTAAAATGTGCATGTGGGGGTGGTCTGCATCAAAGTGACGGAAGATTGCATACTGGTGTTGGTCAAATCCCATTGCCTCAAGATAATCTTTAGCAATGCTTACCATTTGCTCATCCTTCAAATTTTCATGAGGTGGGAAATTAACCGAAGTGTGATAAAAGTATTTTGCCAAATTGGGCCTTAACACCCGGATCATTTTTACCTCATCCATAATTGTCCGCTCATCATGTTGCGCAAATGAAGTATCAAGCCACTTTGCTACACCCTTGTTTACTTTTTCCAGGTTATAATTAAGTGCTCCTCTAAAACCCTTCCCTTTGACCTGATCCGCTGTCATTTCATTAAGCAGTTTAAAATATCCTTCTGCGTTTTCATCAATCCTAAAAGGATAGAAAGGTAGGCCGGTGATAATTTGCCCGCGTGTAACTGCTTTACTGCCTGATTGAGATTTACACCAACCTTTTGCAGTTCACGGTAAAGCGCGGCATTTACTGGCGATAGCTTTATATTGGGAAATCTTCCTGTAAAGGCTTTTTGCCTGATCCAGTTTGCCGGTGTCATGCCCGATGCTTCGGCATAGTTTAAGACGGTATCATTTTCATCCTTTGTCAGCCGGATATTCACTTGAATGATCCGTTTTTCTTCTTCCTGTAACGCTGGCCTTCCCATGATCTTAGATTTTAAACGAAGTGCAAAATAAATTCTAACTCCGAAGGAGCAAGCCGTTTAAGCGTAGCGAAAACATGGCTTGCTCCTAACAGATGAACACAGATTTATTTACTGAAATTTATACGTTTGCTTTTTGCTTCCCCTCTCAACACTTTCATAATATCCTCGTAATTATAGTAAAGGATACCACCTATTTTAGTGAATGGTATAGTTCCATTCTGCCGTAAGTTTTGCAAGGTGTTGTCGGATATTTTTAGAAGATTTTTAACCTGGTAGGTCTTTAAAAACTTTTTTTGCTCCTCTGTTGAGCCGCCGCCTAACAAAGCTTTCATTTGATTTATCAATCGTTCTCCAAACTCCTGCAAATCTTCTCTGGTGATAATTTCTGCTGCCATAATAAATATTCGTTTCTATTTGTTAAAACTTAAACCTATTGCGATATATAGTATTAGACAAGTCCAACTTTCGGCTGTGCCCTTGTTGCAAAGTTGTACCCTTTGTTTAAATAAAATTCACCACTCATACCTAACTCATGTGTTTTTTTTATTGAAATGAATTGTTATGTATTAGCACAAAAGTGAAAGTCTTGCTTGAAAAAACTTCACACCTCATGTACGAGGTAGGTGTTTTTTTAACAAAAATCAGTGACTAGTATTGGAATTTACTCCGAGTTTATCCGAGTCGGACTTGAAATTTTTAAAAGCAAGATTGGGCTTGCCATTATAAATAACTTGAAGTTCCAAATTGGAACTTCAAGTTATTTAATTTACTAACCACTACTGATTGGTGACTTTATTAAGGACGGTAGATTTTTTCGCTTCCATCTTACCTCTGAGCATATCCATGTCCCGGCTAACTGTACTATCTAAATTTTTGCATAATGCTGGGTAGTGCGGATATTTTTATGTCCTAACATTTTTGATACGCTTTCTATAGATACCCCGTTTGCGAGCGTTACTGTAGTGGCGAATGTGTGCCTGGCAATATGGAACGTTAACTCTTTTTCAATACCGCATACGTCGGCAATCTCTTTTAAATAGGCATTCATTTTTTGATTGCTTAAAACTGGCAGCAATTTCCCTTCATTAATACATGCCGGATAATCCTCATATTTTTTCAATAGGTCGAGGGCCACGGGCAGCAAAGGGATGCGGGAAGCGGTGTCGGTTTTTTGCCTCGTGGTAAATATCCACTTTTGATTGTCAATGCCTGTGCTTATTTCGGAGCGTTTTAATTTATTGACATCGGCGTAAGCTAACCCGGTATAACAACTAAATAAAAATACATCACGAACTTGATTCAGTCTTTCTGAAACAAATCGCTTTTCACTAATTGCATCCAGCTCATCACTTGATAAGAAATCTCTAATTACTTCTTTGATCTTAGTTTTATAATTAATGAAGGGGCTACGTACAAGCCAATTATTAGCCACACAGATATGGATAATCTTTTTTAGATTCTTAATGTACTTAACGGCTGAGTTGTTATTGCAATGCCTTACCGTTCTAAGATAAAATTCAAGCGATGTTACAAACTCATGGTCTAAATCCTGAATATTAATATCAGAGACCTTATACTTCCACTTTAAAAAGTTTTTAACATGTTTAATCGTGGTCTGATAGCGAATGGCTGTAGCGGGTGCATACTCTTTTCCAATCAGTGCCTCAACTTGTCTGTTATGATCTTCAAAGATCGGGATCAACATACGGCAGACAACTTCCTCTTCAATACCATTCATGCGGTCTTTAAAGGCTTGCGTGGTAATGGGGATTTTCCGTTCGATCATTTCCCGATAAACTTCATAAGCTTTTTGCTCAATTGTCTTGAGATGGCTGTTGACAGATCGGGCATCTTCTGTATTGCCCATTACTTTTTGGGCGGTATTATTCCATTTATCGGGCGGGGCATTTCGCTTAGTTGCGATCTCAACTCGCTCACTATCAATAGTTATCCGTAGATAAATAGGGGCGTTTCCATTGGGTAACGCCTTTGTTCGTTTCATCTGAAACAAAAGGGCAAAAGATTTTGTCATTTTCAGGTCTCTAAAGGGTTAAAAAATCATTCCTTTACACAGCGGATTTCAATGAGTTGATTTTGGATAACAAATTGAAATACAATAGCTTCCAAAGTTTCCAGAGACCTAAGGTAAGAAACTTGTTGAGGTCTCCGAATAGGTCTCCAGAACGTTGAGTTACTTTGATATCTTTTGAGGGAGAATTCATAAAAAAAACGCTATAAAACCGGGTTTTATAGCGTTTTGATTTTCTTTAGACCTGTAAAAGTGGAGCCGGAGG
>JAICMD010000094.1 GCA_025929405.1 Mucilaginibacter sp.
AACCCATACGTTTGACCAGATTGACGAAGCTGTTGAAAAAATAGCCCGCGCATTTAAAGATGTTGGCGTAGTATCATCAGTAAAAGAAAGAATATAAAAACTCTGAATAAAAAATGCAGCTACATAACAACTATGTAGCTGCATTTTTTATTATAGCATATAAGTTTATACCCTATTATGAAAAAGATCATACCGGTAAAATCAAAAAAAGAACTTGCAGCATTTATTGATTTCCCGCATGATTTATATGCAAATGACCCCAATTACGTGCCCGAGCTATTTATAGCACAGCGCGACCTGCTAACCAAACATCCTTTTCATAAACACAACAAACTGCAGTGTTTTTTAGCTTATGATGGCGATAAAATTATTGGCCGTATAGCAGGCATATTAAATAACGCACATAACGAGTACAACAAGGTTAACGATGGTTTTTTTGGCTTTTTTGATTGTATAAACGACCAGGAAACAGCCAATTTACTATTTAAAGCTGCAACCGGTTGGCTAAAGAAAGAAGAGGTTACAGGTAAATTTTTAGGCCCGGTAAATTTTTCAACTAACGAGCCTTGCGGCTTACTGATAGAAGGTTTTGATAGCCCGCCGGTATTAATGCAAACCTATAACGCGCCCTATTATGCCCAGTTAATTGAAGGCTTTGGCTTTGAAAAAGATGTGGACCTGATAGCCTGGCATTGGGATGGCAATAATTATGATGATAAATCAGTAAGGTTATTAAACGCTTTACAGGAGCGTTTAAAGCGTAATAATATTATTATACGTAAGGTTAACCTTAAAAATTTTAAAGAGGAAGTTGCTAAACTGCGCGATGTGTACAATTCTGCCTGGGATCAAAACGCAGGATTTGTACCGTTAACGGACGAAGAATTTAATTATCTGGCTAATGATCTTAAATTAATACTTGATCCGGACTTTGCTTTGGTTGCCGAGCAGGATGGCAAAATTGTGGCCTTTGGCCTGGCATTGCTTAATTACAATGAAATTTTCAGGACTATTAAAAGGGGCCGTTTGCTTCCTACCGGGATATTTAAATTGTTATTTGGTAAAAAGAAAATACAAAGCCTGCGCATTTATGCCTTAGGCGTTGTTGACGGGTATCGTAAAATGGGTATAGAAGCAGTTTTATATGGTACCATTATTAAAAACTACACAGCACGGGGCCTTAAATGGGCCGAAGCCGGGTGGACGCTGGAAAATAATACCATGATAAACGAAGCTATTATAGCTATAAAAGGCGACCCTTATAAGAAGTACCGTTTGTATAAAAAACAAATATGAAAGAGCGGGTTTTAATAACCGGCGCAAGCGGCTTTGTTGGGTACCATTTAATTACCGAAGCGTTAAATAATAACTTAGAGGTATTTGTTGCCGTTAGGAGAACAAGCAAAATTGAACATTTAAAGCATTTGGATATTCAATATACTTATCCAAATTTTGACGATCAGAATGCTTTAAAAAAAGAAATAGAAGACAAACAATACCATTACATCATCCATGCTGCAGGCGTTACTGCCGCCCGTAATACTGATGAGTATAACCTGATTAATGCTGCTTACACCTACAACCTTGCAAAGGCGGCAAACGAATGTAATGTTAAAAAGTTTGTTTTAATAAGCAGCCTTGCAGCAATTGGGCCGCTTAATGATATTAACGGTATAATAACCGAAGATACCCCTCCCCGTCCGGTTACGGCTTATGGCCGCAGCAAATTACTGGCCGAGGAAAAATTGAAAACTATTGATAATTTAAATTATACCATTTTAAGGCCAACCGCCGTTTACGGCCCGCGCGATAAGGATATATTTATATTTTTTAAGCAGGTAGCCGCAGGATTAGAGCCTTATATTGGCCGTATTGAGCAAAAACTAAGCTTTATATACGTTGTTGATTTGGCCAAAGCCGCTGTTAAAGCCTTATATGCCGGCAATAAAACAACCTATATTATTGGTGATGATACCTGGTATGACCGCTATCAATTAGGCTTAAACATCAGGAATGAGTTAGTTAAAAAGACTATTAAATTTCATCTGTCTGTAAACTTTGTAAAATTGATTGCAGGGATAGCAGAAAAAGTGAGTTATTTGGCTAATAAAGCGGCTGTTTTGAATATTGAAAAACTGAATGAACTAAAAGCTGTTAATTGGTCGTGCAGTAATGAACTGGCTAAACACGAGTTAGGATTTACCCCATCCTATAACCTGCAAACCGGCGTAGCCGAAACAATAAAATGGTACAAAAATCATAATTGGCTCTAAATATTTTATACATTTAATTTAACAAAGTAATACATACAAATGAAAAGCAACATTAAACCCGCCGAAGGTAAACTGGGTATATTGATACCTGGTTTGGGCGCTGTAGCAACTACGCTGATTGCCGGCGTTGAAGCTGTGAGGAAAGGCATATCACAACCAATTGGCTCAGTTACACAAATGGGTACTATCCGTTTGGGTAAAAGGACTGAAAACCGCAGACCAAAAATTAAAAACTTTGTACCATTAGCTAATTTAAAGGATATTGTTTTTGGCGGATGGGATGTTTACGAAGATAATGTGTATGAAGCTGCGATGAATGCACAGGTATTGGATGCCAATTTATTATTCAAAATAAAGAATGAACTGGAAGCCATTAAACCAATGCGTGCGGCTTTTGACCATAACTATGCTAAAAACCTGACCGGAACTCATGTTAAACAAGGTACACGCTTAGAGTTGGCCCAGCAGGTTATGGAAGATATCCAAAACTTTAAGGAGCAAAACGGCTGCGAGCGTATAGTATTGGTTTGGTGCGGATCAACCGAGGTATATTTTGAAGCATCAGATGTGCATAGCTCATTAGCCAAGTTTGAGGAAGGCTTAAAAAATGATGACAAGCTAATATCGCCAAGTATGATATATGCTTACGCTGCATTAAAATTAGGTTATGGCTTTGCCAACGGCGCACCAAACTTAACTGTGGATATCCCTGCATTAATTGAGTTAGCTAAATTAACCAAAACCCCAATTGCAGGTAAGGACTTTAAAACAGGCCAAACCTTAATGAAAACCATTTTGGCGCCGGGCCTTGCAGCACGTAGCTTAGGTGTTAATGGCTGGTTCAGCACCAATATTTTGGGTAACCGCGATGGTTTGGTACTGGATGATCCGGATAACTTTAAAACTAAAGAGGTTTCAAAACTGGGTGTGCTGGAAGATATTTTACGTCCGGAAGAGAACCCTGACCTGTACGGCGATATCTACCATAAAATACGCATTAACTATTATCCGCCGCATGGCGATAATAAAGAAAGCTGGGACAATATTGACATATTTGGCTGGCTGGGTTATAAAATGCAGATCAAGATCAACTTTTTATGCCGCGACTCCATCCTGGCTGCCCCTATTGCGTTAGACCTGGCTTTATTTATTGATATGGCTAAACGCGCAGGCATGAGCGGCATACAGGAGTGGTTATCGTTCTACCTAAAATCACCGCAAACTGCGTCGGGTTTACAGGCCGAGAATGATATATTTAAGCAACTGATAAAATTAGAGAACACGCTTCGCCACCTGATGGGCGAAGACCTGATAACACACCTGGGACTGGACTATTACGAAGAGCTGGTTGAGGATGTTGTTTCATAAATTATCCTCAACCGTACTGGGCATTGGCTATATAGGCAAAGGCGGCGGTACGGTTGCAGCAATAGCTTGTTGCATTTGCTGGTATATGGCCCGCGTAGGAAACTACCCGGGCCATATTGCCATTATTATAACCGCAATAATTACCGCCCTGGGTATATGGAGCGGCAATAAGGTTGAACCTATATGGGGTAAGGACCATAGTCGTGTTGTAATAGATGAAGTTGCGGGCATGTGCATAAGCCTTTTATTTATACCCGTAACAATTGGCTATGTACTGGCTGCATTAATTTTATTCAGATTTTTTGATATTGTAAAGCCGCTGTTTATCCGAAAAGCCGAAGCCTTAAAAGGCGGCTGGGGCGTAATGGCCGATGATGTATTGGCCGGCATATATGCCAATATATTACTACAGTTATTTATACGGTTTTATGCCTGACCGGACTACCGCATACTGATATTTTTATTTGACTTTACGACCACAGAACTAATGCCTTATTTTTTTACTTTTGCCAATCGTAACTATTATTAAAAATAATAGTCCAATCACTTTTTTTGATTGCTTTGATTTTTTTACAAAGAGATTTGTATTGCGTAAGTACATGAATTTTATAAGTTTTGGTAAAAGGTTAGGCTTGCTAACCTTGTTTTTATTAAGCACGTTGCTGTTACGCGCCCAAACCGCTGTAATAACCGGTACCATAACTGACGCTAATGATAAAGAAACCCTCCCTTTTGTAACCATAACGTTTCCGGGTACAATTGAAGGTGCCGCGAAATCAAAAATTGATGGTACTTATAGCATAAGCAATCCTAAAGGTTACCACCAGATCAGGTTTTCATATGCCGGCTATAAAGACATGGTTTTACCTATTGAACCCGGCAAAAGCCAAAAGATAGATGTAAAAATGCAGCCCGTGGTATCGCAACTGGGGCAGGTTGATATATCGGCCACCCGGAACGGCCGTTACCGTAACCGAGATAACCCTGCCGTTGAACTGATACGTAAGGTTATTGCTAATAAAGATAAAAACCGTCCGGAAAACTACAACTATATTGAGTACAAGGAATATGACAAGATGCAGTTTGCATTAAACAATGTTTCTACAACGCTTGCAGATAAGAAATTTTTCAGGAAATATAAGTTCGTACTGGATAACCGCGACAGCACTACCATACCGGGCAAATCATTACTACCAATTTTTCTTACCGAAAAGCTGTCGCAGTACTATTACCGTAAAGATCCTGAAAAGGAAAGAACAATTGTATTGGGTAAAAAAGATACTGATTTTGGGGCGGCTATAGATAATGAGGGTGTTGAATCGTACCTTAAAAACATGTATGCCAAGGTTGATATTTATGATAATGATATTTTTATCATCACCCGTAATTTACGCAGCCCTATTGCAGATGATGCGCCTACCTGGTATAAATTTTTCATTACAGATACCATCACCACCGAAAAAAACCAGAAGTTAGTTGAGTTGAGTTTCACGCCGCGTAACACTGCCGACCTGCTTTTTGAAGGAAAGATTTATATAACGCTTGATGGCAATTATGCCGTGCAGCAAGACAAACTTGGGGTTAATAAGGACATTAACCTTAACTATGTAAAAAGCATGACCATTGAACAGAATTTTGAACAAAATCCTGACGGTCATTACCACCTGAGCAGGAGTAATATTATTGCTGATTTTGGTATCACCAAGAAAAAGAATGGCGGCTTTTTTGGCATACGCACCATAACCTACGGCAACTATTTAGTTAACCAACCGCGTCCGGATACTACTTATACGGTAAAAAGTGATGAAACCGAACTTTCTGACGAGGTTAAAAACCGCAGCGAACAGTTTTGGGCGCAAAACCGGTTAGATACATTAACAACTGCCGAATCAAAGGTTTACAAAAATATTGATAGCTTAAAAGAAATGCCATCGTTTAAACGTACGCTGGATATTGCTACGTTAATACTGGCAGGCTACAAATCGTTCAATACGTTTGAAGTAGGCCCATCAAATACCTTTTACAGCTTTAACCCAATTGAAGGCTTAAAACTACGTTTAGGCGGCCGTACTACGCCCGAGTTAAGCAAACGCTACTACTTTGAAACTTACGCCGCTTATGGTTTTAAAGACGAGCGGTGGAAATATTTTTTAAGTGGTACCTATTCGTTAAACAACAAATCCATCTACAAGTTCCCGCAAAATTATATCAGGGCAAGTTTTCAGCGCGATACTAAAATACCGGGGTTAAACCTGCAGTTTGTGCAGCAGGATAACTTCCTGCTATCATTTAAACGCGGCACCAATGATAAGTATCTGTACAATGATTTTTACCGGTTGGATTATGTACATGAATATGAAAATCATTTTTCGTATAGTATTGGTTTCCATAACTTAAAGCAGGCACCGGCAGGTTCGTTATATTTTAACAATGTATTTGGCAATACGCCAAATATTACCACTACCGAGGCATCACTAAATTTAAGGTATGCCCCTAACGAAAAATTTTACCAGGGCAAAATATACCGTATACCCATCCCTGGTAAATATCCAATTATCAGTGTTGATTATGTAGCCGGTTTAAAAAATGTTTTTGGCGGCAATTACGGTTATCAAAATGTGCACGTACGTTTAGATAAGCGCTTTTATCTATCGCAATTCGGTTTTTCGGATGTTACGTTAGAGGGCGGAAAAATTTTCGGGCAGGTGCCTTATCCCCTTTTAAACATATTTGCGGCCAACCAAACATATGCTTACAGCCTGTACTCATACAACTTAATGAACTTTTTGGAGTTTGTGGCCGACCATTATGCAACCATAAATATCGACCAGCATTTTATGGGCTTCTTTTTCAATAAAATTCCGTTGTTTAAAAAACTAAAATGGCGCGAAGTAGTTGCATTTAAAGGTGCATGGGGCGGTGTTAGCGATTTAAACAACCCATATCTGCACTCTAACTTATTTCAGTTTCCGGTTACCAGTTCGGGACAGCCAATTACCTACGCCCTGGGCAATACGCCGTATCTGGAAGGCAGCGTAGGTATTGAAAATATATTCAAGCTGATACGGGTAGACCTGGTAAGGCGCTTTAACTACCTTGACCACCCCGAAGTTTCAAAAATGGGTGTGCGGGTAAGACTTAAATTTGATTTTTAATTGCGTATATTGTTTTATTAATGGAACAACAAACCTCCATACGAACAAACTTACAGTTGGGCATTTACAAAATAATTGACCCTTTTGTAAAGCTATTGATTAAACTGGGGTTAACACCTAATGCCGTTACTACCATTGGCTTTGTGCTTAATGTTGGTGTGGCTGCCATATTTATTATCGGTGGCGAAGAAGGCAACCGCGGCGATTTAACTTATGTTGGTTGGGCGGGCGGCCTTATATTATTTGCCGGACTGTTTGACATGCTTGACGGGCAGGTGGCCCGCTTGGGTAACATGAAATCAACATTTGGCGCCTTGTATGATTCTGTTTTGGACAGGTATAGCGAATTGATCATGTTTTTGGGCATCTGCTACTACCTGGTGGCGCACCATTATTTTTTAAGCTCGATATTTGCCTTTATAGCACTTATTGGCTCCATGATGGTAAGCTATGTTAGGGCACGGGCCGAAGGCCTGGGCATTGAATGTAAAGGCGGCCTCATGCAACGCCCAGAGCGGGTGGTAACCATAGGCCTGTTTGCAATGTTAAGCGGCATTAGCTCGTTATATATTGGTGGTAATTACAAGTTATATATACCCGGCATTGATTTCCAGGTGTTTGAAACCATATCCATATTTACAATACCAATTACCATATTGGCCGTGTTAACAAATATAACCGCATTTAAAAGATTAATGGATGCTAAAAAAAGTTTACTTGAATTAAAAGAAGAAAATAACACCCCCAATTAATGAAACTACTTTTTACTTTACTATCATTTATATATATATCAACACCTGCAGTTAAGCCGGATGCTTATAAACCGGCAAAAACTGTTGTATTAAATAATAGTGCCGATGATGATAAAATGCCGGTTTTACCGGATAATATAAACCGCCTGTTTTATGTACAGCGCAGCTCAAATACCAATACTATTGTTTATGAGCTTAACGCCGGAAAAAACGGACAACTTGATACTGACAATCCCGTACACCCTTATTGGATAAGATATGGCGAACAGGGACAAAAGGAGGAACTAAATTATATTCAGCGTAAATTTGCTTATGGCATTGTAGCCAAACAAACCGGTAATGACCAATATGATATCCGTTTTGTATCATACAAAAAATTTCCGCTTACGTTAATGAAGGGTAACGACGGAAAATATCATATCTTCGCAACTATAAATCAAAAGCAAATGGCGCTAAGCCGGGTTTTTGTAAAAATTGAAGGCGGATCATTTTGGTTGCCCAATGTAAAATATGTTGAACTTAAAGGCATTGAACCATCAACAGGCAGAGAAATAATAGAACGTTTTAAACCCTGATATTACCATGGCAAAGAATTTTGTATCAAACTCGCACGAATCTGTAAGGATGTTTAAAAGCGATTTTCTGGAAGCGCTTTCAAAAGTGCATTACACAGTACCTCTATACATTTTTGTTCCGGTAATTTTAGCATTTACCTACGGTGCGTATTACTACAATATTGGCCTGTTAACCTATATAGGGCTGTTTTTTGCAGGCTTATTTGTATGGACCTTTGTTGAATATATTATGCACCGCTTTGTATTTCATTATATGCCGCCCGATAAGCCGTGGGCACAGCGCCTGCACTTTATTTTTCACGGCGTACATCATGATTATCCCAGCGATGCCAAACGTTTGGTATTACCCCCATCATTAAGCATACCGCTATCAACCGGGTTTTACTTTTTGTTTAATGCCCTGTTGCCCCCTAACTATATCTGGGGATTTTTTCCGGGTTTTATATTAGGATATCTTATTTATGATATATCGCATTACGCCATACATCATTTTAACTTTAAAGGTAATATCTGGGCCAAAATAAAACAGCACCACATGCTGCACCATTACCAGGATGCAGCCAAAGGTTATGGTGTAAGTTCGCCGCTTTGGGATAAGGTATTCCGTTCAGACTTTATAAAAAAATAGCATGGATGCAGTTGTTGATCATCAATCAGCAGTTAACTTAAAATCCATACTCGCTGTTACCTTATTATCTGTTGCTTACTTATTGTGTTCATACTGGGTGGTAGGCTTTAAGTCGGACCAGGTTGTGTTAGTAACCATTTTTAATGTTTGCTATTACTCATCAGCCTTAACCCGCAAGTTTATACTGGGCTTTTCGGTATTTATAGTGTATTGGATAATCTTCGACTATATGAAGGCCATCCCCAACTATAACTTCAGCACCGTACACATTGCCGACCTGTATAACTTTGAAAAAAAGATATTCGGCATAAATTTAAATGGCCAGCACCTTACTCCTAATGAATACTGGCGCATAAAAGGCACTACTACTTTAGATGTTATAGGCGGCCTGTTTTACCTTTGCTGGATACCCGTTCCGCTGGGCTTTGCAGCTTACCTGTTCTTCTTCCGTAACCGCCGCGAATTTTTGGGTTTTGCCATTACATTTTTTGTAGTGAACCTGCTGGGTTTTGTAATTTATTACACCTTCCCTGCCGCACCACCCTGGTATATACACGAGCATGGCTTTATTTTTAACCCGGCTACCAAAGCAAGTACAGGCGGGTTAGCCAAATTTGATCAGTTTTTTAACGTTGAGATATTTAAATCCATTTATACCAAAGGATCAAATGTGTTTGCGGCTATGCCGTCTTTACATTCCTCCTATCCTATTATTGTGGTTTATTACGGCCTTAAAAATAAGCTGGGCTTTGTAAACATACTGCTTATAACCGTAATGGCAGGTATTTGGTTCACTGCGGTTTATACCAGCCATCATTATGTCTTAGATGTTTTGGCGGGCATTACCTGCGCTATCATCGGCATCAATTTATGCAACCTGTTGTTTAAAGTACCAACAGTTAAATCCTTCCTGAACAGGTACGTGGCGATTATTGAATAGTGTACTATTTTGTAGTCATTATTAATTTATAATTGCTACTTTTAAAACCTCAATAACACGTTTTAACCGATCCTTATCACATCATCAATTAAGGCATGTTATTTGAATATGGTGTTACAATAGTAACACTTGTTACCATCTATGAAGAAACTTGCCTTATTTACATTTTTATTATCAGCCATATTTCAGTTTAGGGCCGGTGCTGCCGCTTATACCGATAGTGTACAGGTAATTACATACGCTTCTACTTTAGATAGCCTTAAACAAGCATTAAAAGAGAATCAATACGATTCATTAAAGGCGGGCATCTATGTGCAGATAGCCGCTCAGTATTTAAAATATGATACTATAGCCAGCAAAAGAGTAAGGGCAAATTATCAAAATGAAGCCATTAACTATACCATGCTGGCCCTGCACGGGTTTTCCAGATATGATGATACCTTAGGTATGCGCATGTGTTTTGATTATTTAACCAAAGTGTACCGTTCGCAAAAAAAATATAGCCAGGCCAAGTGGTTCGTATTGCAATCAAACACCATATCCCGAACTATAAATGATAAACCCGGTATTATTGCTTCGCTACTTCAACTGGCGGGCATTAAAATGGATATTAAAGATTATAGCTTAGCTATGCGCGATTTAAACGAGGCCCTAAAGCTATCTGTAGAAAACCATTTTGCCACTACCGAAGCCAGGGTGCAGGAAAATTATGCGGTGCTTTACAATCGTACAAAAAAATACGGCAAAGCGGCTATTGCCTTAAAACGCATGGATTATATATATGATAGCCTTGCAAAGGCTGAAAAAGCCATGTTAGCCAAAGCCAGTGTGCCCGATAGCATGCAAGCCAAAAAAAAACTCCTGACAACACGAAAAGCGGGCCGGTTGGTTCCTTTAAAGAGGATGGCATTATTATAATAGCACTAATAGTCATGCTATTGTTAATTGGTTACGCTTATAAACGAAATAAAAGATAACCGCTAAACCACGCACAGTCAATATTGTCAAAAATGAATATGAAACAATTCATTTTACTAACAATATTATTTTTAATAGGCACCTTGAGCTTTGCCCAACTAAGGGCCGACGACAAATTTAAGAACGATTTTTTAGACGCTATTAACCGCACCCGGCAAAAAGGCTGTACCTGCGGCACCACACGTATGCCTGCTGTGGCCCCATTAACCTGGAATGATATGTTGGAAAACGCAGCTATGGCACATGCCAGGGATATGGACAGACACAACTACTTTAGCCATACCGGCAAGGACGGCCGCAGCAGCAGCGACCGTATTATTGCTGCCGGCTATAAGTTTGACGGCTATAAAAGCTTTGCAGCAGGCGAAAATATTGCCATGGGCCAGCAAAGTATTGCCGAAGTT
>JAICMD010000120.1 GCA_025929405.1 Mucilaginibacter sp.
ATATAATTCGTTGGGGCTCCAGGTATAAGCTTCGGCATATAAACTTAGTAGCTGGGCATTATCATATAACATTTTCTCAAAATGCGGTACGTGCCATACACCATCAACCGCATAACGGGCAAAACCGCCGCCAATATGGTCATATATACCACCATAGGCCATTTTTTGCAGTGTAAGTTTAGCCAGCGTAGCAACTTCATCATCCGGTAATAAATACGCATAGCGTATTAAAAACTGCCAATTATTAGGCATCGGGAACTTGGGCGCCCTGCCAAAACCACCCTCTGCCCGGTCGAAATACTTTTTAAAGCTATCGATGATTGGTGCAAGTGTTTCCCGGGTATATTCCTGATGTTCATGTACTAGCTCAAGCGTTTCATAATTCTGTATACCTTCGGTAAGTCGGGTTGCATACTCTTCGGCTTCCTGTGGTTTTTGCTTATAAAAATCGGCAAGATTAAATAACAGGCTGCTCCAATCTTCTTTACGGAAATAAGTACCACCATATATGGGTCGTTGATCAGGCAGGCAAATGCAGTTTAAGGGCCAGCCGCCACGGCCGCTCATTAATTGCACAGCGCTCATATATATTTGGTCAATGTCCGGGCGCTCCTCCCGGTCAACTTTGATACACACAAAATACTCGTTCATTACGGCAGCAACACTTTCATCCTCAAAGCTTTCATGTTCCATTACATGGCACCAATGGCAGGCAGAGTAACCAATACTTACCAGTATCAATTTGTTTTCATCCTTAGCTTTTTGCAGGGCTTCGGCACCCCAGGGATACCAGTTAACCGGGTTATTGGCATGCTGCAATAAATAAGGTGATGTAGAGTTGACGAGTTTATTCATAACCGGATGCTAAAATGCAATAATATTGGCACTTTAAATTAAGCAATTATGAAATTTAAAAGTTTTAATTAATATAGCCCTCCTAACAAGATTACAACAAACGGAATGCGCTCAATCATATTTATTTTTCGTTTCTTTGCTGCTTAATTAACTGTGTACATGCCTTCAATTAAAAACTACCTGCTATTGGCATTCGGCATTGCTATGGCATCAACTGCATTTGCCCAATTTGCACCCGATACTACCATTAAATACGATCATCAGGATCTTTTTGGCCCTATAACCTGGCCCGTAACCAGCGGCAATACCCGTTCGGCCAGTGGCAAACCCGGCCCAAACTACTGGCAAAACCGTGCCGATTATCAAATACATGCCACCCTTAACGAAGGCACTCAGGATACTATCGTAACCGGTGAGGTTGCTATAACTTACACCAATAACAGCCCCCATGAATTAAATTATTTATGGCTTCAACTGGATCAAAATTTATTTAAGCCTGATTCGCGCGGCTGGGCCACTACCCCCTTCAGTGGCGACCGTTTTGATGTGCAGGGATTTCAAAAAGGTGGTTATAAAATTGCTTCGGTAAGTGTTACTTATAAAGGGCAAACCTATACCGTTAACCCTGTAATAACTGATGCACGCATGCAGGTACGCCTGCAAAACCCGCTGGCCGCCAAAGGCGATAAGATACAGGTAAAGGTAAATTACAGCTTTTCCATACCTTTTTATGGCGCCGACCGCATGGGTCGCAAAAAGTTTAAACAAGGCTATGTTTACGAAATTGCCCAATGGTACCCGCGCATGTGTGTTTATGACGATGTAGAAGGCTGGAATACGTTGCCTTATATGGGCCTCGGTGAGTTTTATTGCGAATACGGCGATTTTGATTATTACATCACAGCTCCGGGCAATATGATTGTAACCGGGTCGGGCGATTTGCAAAATGCAAATGAGGTACTTAGTCCAACTCAATTAAGCCGCTTAAATGAGGCACGCAACAGCGACAAAACCGTTATGCTGATAAACCCTGATGAAGTGGGCAAACCGGAAACCCGTCCGTTTAAAGGAAGCCTAACCTGGCACTTTAAAATGCAAAACAGCCGCGATGTAGCCTGGGCAGCTTCGCCTGCATTTATTTGGGATGCCGCAAGGGTTAATTTCCCTTCGGGTCGCAAAGGTATTGCCATGTCGGCCTATCCTGTTGAAAGCGCGGGCAAAGATGCCTGGGGCCGATCAACAGAGTATTTGAAAAACAGCATGGAAATATATTCAAAGGCTTACATTGAATATCCGTGGAACTCGGCAGTAAGCGTATCGGGTGTTGCCCTGGGTATGGAATATCCGGGTATTATATTTTGCCTGAGCAATTACAAAAATGGCAAGCTTTGGGAAGATATTACGCACGAGATAGGCCATAACTGGTTCCCGATGATAGTAGGCTCAAATGAACGTAAATACATGTGGCAGGATGAAGGCTTTAATACTTTTATTAATGAATATGCCTCGCAACAATTTAATAATGGCGAATATAAAGAATCAGATAATAAGGCACAGGCAACATTAAGCGGCTACAAAAGCAGTCATGACCCATTAATGACCCCGCCCGAAGCTATTGGCTTAAGTGATTACGGGCAATATTATAATAAAACTGCGCTCGGGCTTAACCTGGTACGCAAACTGGTGGTTGGCCCCGAGCGTTTTGATTTTGCCTTTAACCAGTACATAAAAAACTGGGCCATGAAACACCCAACGCCTTATGATTTTTTCAGGACAATGAATGATGCTACCGGCGAGGATCTGAACTGGTTTTGGAAAGCATGGTTCTTTACTACCTGGAAGCTTGACCAGGCCGTTGAAGGTGTACAATATCCGGGCGGTAAATCCGAAAGCGCATTAATAACCATTGTAAATAAAGAAAAAATGGCCATGCCTGTTGAGTTAAAAATAACCCAGCAAAACGGCAAGGTAGCAACCATAAACCTGCCCGTTAACGTATGGCAGCGTAACGCTACCTGGACATTTAAATACCCATCAACATCGGCTATTGTAAGTGTTGAGATAGACCCTAACCACCTGTTGCCTGATATTAATTTAAGCAACAATGTTTATAGGGCAGAGTAAAGGCGAAAAGCTGAAAGCATAAAGGTGAAAGGATTTTTCTTTTCACCTTTTTATTTTGTCATCCTGAGCATAGCGAAGGATCTTGTATGCGCGATAAGATTCTTCGCTATGCTCAGAATGACAATTTGCTTTGGTGTCTAATAAATCCGAAATCGAAAATCCGAAATTCGAAATCCTTTAGTAATTTCGTCATCTAAGAAAAGAGGAAACAGGTTTGGATTATTTAGAGGGATTGAACCCTGAACAAAAAGCAGCAGTACAACAAATTAAGGGCCCGGTAATGATCATTGCGGGTGCCGGTTCGGGCAAAACGCGGGTTATTACTTACCGCGTGACACACCTGATTCGCAACGGTGTAGACCCGTTTAATATACTGGTACTAACTTTTACCAATAAAGCCGCCCGCGAAATGCGCGAGCGTATTATGCACCTGGTAGGTACCGAGGCCAAAAATATATGGATGGGCACCTTCCACTCCGTATTTGCCAAATTGCTGCGTGTTGAGGCTGATAAATTGGGGTACCCCAACAACTTTACCATTTACGATACCGACGACAGTAAGAGCGTATTGCGGGCTATTTTAAAAGAAATGAACCTGGATGATAAACTGTACCAGGCAAATTTTGTACATAACCGTATATCGGCAGCAAAAAACAACCTGATATCGTGGCAGGAATATCAGCAAAATGACCAGATACAGGCAGATGATCACTCCACCGGACGCGGACACTTGGGTAAAATATATGAAATGTATGTAAACCGTTGCTATCGCGCCGGGGCAATGGATTTTGACGACTTGTTATTTAAAACCAACGAACTTTTAAAAACCTATCCTGAGGTGTTGAATAAATATCAGCACAAGTTTAAATTTTTGATGGTTGATGAGTATCAGGATACCAACTTCTCGCAATACCTTATTGTAAAAAAACTGGCTGCCGTTAACGAAAACATTTGTGTAGTAGGCGATGACGCGCAGAGTATCTATGCTTTCCGTGGGGCTAACATTCAAAACATCCTGAACTTTGAAAAGGACTACCCTGACCTTAAAATATTTAAGTTGGAGCAAAACTACCGTTCAACCCAAAACATTGTAAACGTTGCCAATAGCATCATCGCCAATAATAAGGAGCAACTAAAAAAAAACGTTTTTTCTGAAAAGGAAAGCGGCGACAAAATAAAGGTAATGCGTGCCTTTAGCGATAATGAGGAAGGTAAATTAGTTGCCGAGGACATTATGCACCAACGCACCACCAAAGGACTTAAATGGCATGATTTTGCTATACTTTACCGTACTAACGCGCAATCGCGTTCAATGGAAGAAGCTTTGCGTAAGTTAGGTATGCCCTATAAAATTTATGGTGGCCTCTCCTTTTATCAACGTAAAGAAATTAAGGACCTGATAGCTTATTTCCGCCTCACCTTTAACCCAAATGATGAGGAAGCGTTAAAACGCGTTATCAACTATCCTAAACGCGGCATTGGCGATACTTCAGTAGATAATATTATCGTAAGCGCCGACCAGCATGGTATTACTCCATGGGAAGTTATTATCAACTCGGCTAAGTATCTTAACCGGGCACCGGCATCGTTACCTGCATTTGCCACCATGATACAAAGTTTCCAGGTGCTCACCAAAACACAAAACGCTTATGAGGCTGCTTTATACATTGCACAGCATTCGGGGCTTTTACGTGATTTGTATGAAGATAAATCGGTAGAGGGATTAAACCGATACGAAAACATACAGGAATTACTAAACGGTATTAAGGAGTTTTCTGAACGCGAGGATCTGGAAGAAAAAGGACTGGATGTTTTTATGCAGGATGTTGCCCTGCTTACTAATGACGATAATGATAAAGATAAGGACGCAGATACGATATCATTAATGACCATTCACTCCTCAAAAGGATTGGAATTCCCACAGGTACATGTGGTTGGGTTGGAAGAGAACCTGTTTCCATCGCAAATGTCATTAAACTCGCGCAGTGATCTGGAAGAAGAACGTCGCCTGTTTTACGTAGCCATTACACGTGCCGAAAGTAAACTTACCCTAAGTTACGCAACTTCGCGCTTTAAATTTGGTACGTTGATAAGCTGCGAGCCAAGTCGCTTTTTGGACGAGATTGATGCCCAGTATTTAGAACTTGATTTTACAGCAAGACCCGAAAGCACCCAAAAACTATCCTTTAATGATGAGCGCAATGCCTGGACAAAGCGTGAGGATACCTTCTCAAAACCTAAAACTCCTGTTAAAACCACCTCAATATTAGCAAAGGCCCATGTGCCATCACCAGGTTTTAAACCGTCAGACACTTCAAACCTGCAAGTGGGTATGGAAGTAGAACATGAGCGTTTTGGCTTTGGTAAGGTTATAAGTTTAGAGGGTAATAAGCCTGATATTAAGGCTACTATATTTTTTAAGGAAATTGGCCAAAAGCAGTTGCTTTTAAAATTTGCAAAGTTAAATATCATAAACTCTTAATTAATCACGTTTAATCAAAACGTAGAAAAATCTCTACAAAAAGGGTATAATTTTACTTACTATTTTTTAAAAATGAACTTAGATAAGTATAATAACCAATGGCATACCCTTTGAAATTGATGGAGCATACCCTTAATTAAATGTTAATAATATGAGCGAACTTTTTAAAAAGAAAACAAACAAAACTATTGGTAAAAATATCAGAACATTCCGCCATCAACATGGTTGGAGCCAGGAAGATGTAGCAAGCCGTCTTGGCATATCAATTCCTGCTTTTTCAAAAATTGAAACCGGCGTTACTGATATTAATTTATCAAGGTTGGAGCAGATTGCTAATATTTACGAAATAGAAGTTGCTCAGTTATTGTCACTTGATATGGAGGAGGAAGAAATTGAACCTTCAAACCTAAGCATACTCCAAAAAAAGTTAGCCGACAGAGAGCTGGAAATTGCAAATCTGCAACGTAAGGTGATATTACTTTACGAAGAGTTAAGGAATAAGAGCTAATTGTAATGTAAGGTCACCGTACCAAAAAAGCTACGATTATCCATTAAAACACTACTTGTTTTTTACATTAAACAGCATTTTTAGTTTAAAAAGGATTTTGGTTTCATATTTGCCGTGGTATAACATATACATCTTATATGGCAAGCTACCTGATATCAATTTCAAAAAATGAAGCCTTAAACGGCATTATTCATGATGTTAAAAGCAAATTAAAGGTAAAGTCCTTTAATTTATTAAGAACACATTTTAAACCCCAAAAAGGCGAAATACAATTTTTTGTTACAGCAGGAAAACAAAGCCTGGCTTTTGAAACTTGTGGTTATAAAAAACACCGCGAACTGCTGATACTACAAATGATCTCATGGTACTGTGTTTATTTGGGGCTAATGGAGGCGCAAATACATACGCACTTGCCGGCGGCATAGCTTATTATGATTTATTATGCAGCATTTCGCTCATTTTGATGATCTTTTCATCGATTTCTGATACGCATTTATTCATCATTTCAATACATTCTTCCTGACTTATCAGGGATTCTTTTTCAAGATTTATTAACCCTTTAAGCGTAGCGATTGGGCCGCGTATCTGATGTGATAAATACGAAGAATATTCAGAAAGTTTTTTGTTTTTTGCCTGAAGATCCTGCGTCCTGTCGCTAATTATTTCTTCCAGATGATGGTTAATGCGGTCAACATTATTTTTTTGCCGTACAATTTCATTATTTAAATCTTGCAACTTCAAATTAGTAGTTGCTGTGCGCCGCACATTTGCCATTAATAACGCAATTACCACAAGCAGCAAACCAGCTACAATAATTACCGACCAGAATTTAACACGCTCTATAGTAACGTTTTTACGTTTAATAATGGAGTCCTTGTTTTTTAATCCCTCGCGGGCAACGTTGTTTGTTATTACCGCTTTATAACTCCCGGAAGTATCCTGGCCCTGAGTTGGCTGGCATAAATAAACAAACAATAAAAACAGTAAAAACAAAACGTACAAAGCGTTTTTCATTAGATGCAGATATATAGCGAATGTGAAAATAACAATATTAAATGAATATTAAATAAGCACCGGGTTAACATTCAAAATATAATACAACGCAGTTTAAATAATGTTGGCCTGGTTTTAATTTACTGACTAACTATCCTGTTATTACTATATTTGCTAAAACCCATCGCTATGCAGCATATAAAACAATATATTGAACAAAACAGGCAACGTTTGCTTGATGAATTGTTTGAACTTTTACGTTTTCCATCAGTTAGCGCCGACCCGAAATTTAAGCCTGAAGTATTAAAAACTGCCGACTATGTAGCTAAAAAGTTACGTGACGCAGGTGCCGATAAAGTTGAAGTGAGCCAAACTGCAGGCTATCCCATAGTATATGGCGAAAAGTTAACTGATCCTGCCAAACCTACGGTATTGGTTTATGGCCATTATGATGTACAGCCTGCTGACCCATTGGAGCTATGGCAAACTCCTCCGTTTGAGCCTACTGTGCGCGATGGTAAAATATACGCTCGCGGCGCCTGCGATGATAAGGGCCAGTTTTATATGCACGTAAAGGCATTTGAGCTAATGATGCAAACAAATACCCTGTCCTGCAATATTAAATTTATGATTGAGGGCGAGGAAGAAGTAGGTTCATCAAACCTGGCCATATTTGTAAAAGATAATAAAGAACGATTAAAAGCTGATGTGGTATTGATATCAGACACATCCATGATCAGTATGGAAAACCCATCATTGGAAACAGGCCTGCGTGGGTTATCTTATGTAGAAGTTGAAGTTACCGGGCCTAACCGCGACTTGCACTCTGGCGTTTATGGCGGTGCAGTAGCCAATCCGGCTACTATACTGGCTAAAATGATAGCATCATTGCATGATGAAAATAACCGTATAGCAATCCCGGGATTTTATGACGATGTAACAGAACTCACCCCGAAAGAACGTGCCGAACTTAATGCCGCGCCTTACAACGAAGAAGAATACAAAAAAGACCTTGATATAGCCGAAGTGTGGGGCGAAAAAGGATATACCACCTTTGAACGTACTGGCACCCGCCCTACCCTTGAGGTAAATGGCATTTGGGGAGGGTATATTGGTGAGGGTGCCAAAACCGTATTACCATCAAAGGCACATGCTAAAATATCTATGCGTTTGGTACCAAATCAGTCGTCAGACAAAATAACCAAACTGTTTACTGATCATTTTTTAAAGATAGCGCCGCCTTATGTAAAAGTTAAGGTTACTCCGCACCATGGCGGCGAACCGGTAGTAACCCCTACTGACAGTATAGCCTATCGCGCAGCCCAACAAGCCATAACCGAAGCATTTGGTAAGGCTCCTATCCCTACCCGTGGCGGTGGTAGTATACCTATTGTAGCATTATTTGAAGCCGAATTAGGTATTAAAACCGTATTAATGGGCTTTGGCCTGGACAGCGATGCACTGCACTCGCCAAATGAAAAATATGATATCTTTAATTACTACAAGGGGATTGAAACTATCCCGTTGTTCCATAAGTATTTTGCGGAATATAGTAATTAGTTAATTGGAGATTAGTGATTGGTACGCATTTACTGATCACTAATCTCTGATCTCTAATAACTAAACTGTTCACATTTCCTCAAAAACCTATCATCTGCATCAGCACCAATGCCGGGCGTATCATCAATAGATAAAAAATAGCCATTGTATTTAACGCCGCCAATAGCAGGGTCTTCCAGGTGGCCTATCATACAGGTATCCATATCAAAAAACTGCACATTGGGACTGCTGTATACAAAATGCAGTTTGGCGCTTAAAGCTATACGGCTCTCCAGCATCCCGCCCATCATACAAGGAATATTATTTTGAAAGGCGATATCATGTATTTTCTTTGCTTCAAATATTCCGCCTGATTTTGACATTTTGATATTGATATAATGGCACGATCCACTGTTTATTTGCTTGCGTGCATCGTGGTGGCTATAAACACTTTCATCAGCCATTATTTCAACCGGAGACAGGCGCATCAGTTCGGGCAGTTTATCATCATACCATGTACGCATAGGCTGTTCGCAAAACTCAATATTATATTTCCCCAATGATTGCAACACATAAACCGCATCATCAAAGTTCCAGCCTTGGTTAGCATCTATCCTTATCTTTATATCATCGCCTATTGCGGTAAGTATTTGTTTAATACGTTCCACATCTTCACGGGCATCTTTACCTAATTTTACTTTTAATATCGTTGCGCCTGATTGTTTAAACGCTATGGCTTGTTCAGCCATCGCATCAGGCGCACCAATGCCAATGGTTATGTCAGTTTCTACTACCCGCTTTTCGCCGCCCCAAAATTTATATAGCGGCAGGCTGGCGTTTTTAGCTGCAATATCATACAGGGCCATATCAAAGGCGCTTTTAATAGTAGTATTGCCGGCAGTAAAATCATGCAGTTGTTGTAAACGTGCGGGTATATCCAAAGCATCCTTCCACTTCCAAAGCCGGGCAAACTCCCGGGCCATTACTAAACAGGTATCCTGTGTTTCGCCAACTATCATGGGAAATGCCGAGCACTCGCCTACTCCATAAAAACCGGCATCGGTATGTATTCTTATAAAAACATTCTGGGCATAGTTCATGGTACCCGTAGCTATAGTAAATGGGCGCATGGCTATACTAAAACGATATACGTCAATATGTGTTATAATAACAGGTTTTTCACTCATGCTTTACAAGGTTAATAGCTAAATTTAAGATAAAACATAGCCAAAATTTTAATTATTTGCACTTTAATACAATTGACTTATATTTGCATTACTACACCAGACAAAATTCAACTTTAGCCGCCAACGCTCATTAA
>JAICMD010000073.1 GCA_025929405.1 Mucilaginibacter sp.
CGTGGCTTACAGGCATCGCCAACGCACGAAGTTTTGGTTGAGCAAGCTGTATTGGGCTGGAAAGAATATGAGTTGGAGCTTTTAAGGGATAGTAATGATAACGTAATTATTATCTGCTCTATTGAGAACTTTGACCCGATGGGTATCCATACCGGCGACTCAATAACTGTGGCCCCGGCCATGACGCTGAGCGACCGCTGCTACCAGGAAATGCGTAATCAGGCTATTAAGATGATGCGTGCCATTGGCAATTTTGCAGGTGGTTGTAACGTGCAATTTTCGGTAAATCCGGCTGATGATAGCATTATAGCTATCGAAATTAATCCGCGTGTGTCGCGTTCGTCTGCATTAGCTTCAAAAGCAACCGGTTACCCTATCGCTAAAATTGCTGCCAAGCTGGCTATTGGTTATAACCTGGATGAGATAGAAAATCAGATCACCAAAACAACATCGGCCTATTTTGAGCCTACGCTGGATTATGTGATCGTTAAAATACCGCGCTGGAACTTTGATAAGTTTAAAGGTGCTAACCGCGAGTTGGGCCTGCAAATGAAATCAGTAGGCGAGGTAATGGGTATTGGCCGCAGCTTTATTGAGGCATTGCAAAAAGCTTGTCAGAGTTTGGAGATAGGTCGCTCAGGCTTAGGTGCTGATGGCAAACAAAGCCGCAATCTGGATGATATTATGCACAGCCTGGAGCATCCAAGCTGGGATAGGTTATTCCATATTTATGATGCGTTAAGTTTAGGCGTGCCGATAGAGTCGGTGCGTAAAGCAACTAAAATAGACCGCTGGTTCCTTAACCAGATACAGGATATTGTAAACCTTGAAGTTGAGCTTCGCCGCTATAATCTGCAAAACATACCGGAAGACTTTTTTTACACGCTGAAACAAAAAGGATTTTCGGATGCACAAATAGCTTACATTTTAACCAACGTTACCGAAGAGGATGTTTACCAGCGTCGC
The DNA here is from genome assembly GCA_025929405.1 of Mucilaginibacter sp. Lineage (GTDB taxonomy): Bacteria > Bacteroidota > Bacteroidia > Sphingobacteriales > Sphingobacteriaceae > Mucilaginibacter. Next base: position 967 of record JAICMD010000073.1, read on the forward strand.
AAGGCTTTAGGCATTAACCGGGTATACAAAATGGTTGATACCTGCGCTGCGGAGTTCCCGGCTAAAACGCCATACTACTATTCAACCTACGAGGGTGAGAATGAATCAGTATCATCCGATAGAAAAAAAATAATTGTATTAGGTTCAGGCCCTAACCGTATAGGCCAGGGTATTGAGTTTGATTATAGCTGTGTACATGGTTTGTTGGCTGCTAAGGAAGCAGGTTTTGAGGCCATAATGGTTAACTGTAACCCCGAAACCGTATCAACCGACTTTAACATGGCTGATAAGCTATACTTTGAGCCGGTATTTTGGGAGCATGTGCGCGAAATAATTGAACTTGAAAAACCTTACGGTGTAATAGTTCAGTTAGGTGGCCAAACCGCGTTAAAAATGGCCGAAAAAATGCATCAGCATAATATACGTATTATAGGAACTTCATTTCCTGATATGGATATTGCCGAAGACAGGGGGCGTTTTTCGGATCTGTTAAAAGAACTGGGTATTCCTTATCCAAAATATGGTGTTGCCGAAAGTGCCGAAGAAGCACTTGAAGTTGCACACGAAGTAGGCTATCCAGTATTAGTGCGCCCAAGCTACGTATTAGGTGGCCAGGGCATGAGCATTGTAATTAATGACGAGGACCTAGAGAAAGCGGTAGTTAGTTTATTGAAAAATCTGCCCGGTAACCGTGTATTGATTGACCATTTCCTTGACCGCGCATCTGAGGCCGAGTCGGATTCGATAAGCGATGGTGAAGATGTACATATCATCGGCTTAATGGAACATATTGAGCCTGCGGGCATTCACTCCGGCGATTCTTATGCCGTATTGCCGCCGTTTGACCTTTCGGACAATGTGATCAGACAAATGGAAGAATATTCGGTAAAAATTGCCAAAGCATTAAATGTGCGCGGTTTGCTGAATATACAGTTTGCCATTAAGGATGATAAAGTATACGTAATTGAGGCTAACCCGCGGGCATCACGTACGGTGCCATTTATAGCTAAAGCTTATGATGTGCCTTATATTAATATAGCTGCCAAAATTATGCTGGGCACTAATAAGTTAAAGGATTTTAATATAGTGCGTAAACCAAAAGGTTATGCTATAAAAGAGCCTGTATTCTCATTCGACAAATTCCCGGATGTTGATAAACAATTAGGCCCTGAAATGAAGTCGACGGGAGAAGCTATCCGCTTTATCCCGAATTTGGAGGATCCATATTTCAGGCATCTATATAAAGAAAAATCAATGTATTTGAGTAAGTAGCATACAACTTAGGGCCGAAAGGTAAAAGCGAAAAGGCGAAAGGTTTTAAACTTTTTGCCTTTTATGTTTTAAAGAAGACTGTCACCCTGGGGCCTGTCGAAGGGTGTGCAGCGGTTTCCCTCAGACGGTTCGATAAACTCGCCGTGACAATGCTCTTATTTATCTACCATCAACCCCGTTACCTCAAAACTTAACCGCTGTTTAGGATTGGCATTTACATGGTGTTGTTTTTTCCCAATTACGGTATCGCCGGCCAGGTGCTGCATATCATCAGCAATAAATTGTTTTTGGGCAACGCCTTCAACAATTACAATACGTCCCTTTAAATCAACAGGCAGTGTTACAGCATAATTTTTAAAATGCGCCTTTATAATTTTGCCTTTACCGGCGTCTATTTCAAACCAGCCACCTTTTGGTTGGGTAACTTTTAAAACCTTTCCTCTGATAGTTACGCTTATACGTGCACGTTTGCCCATGGTAGCTTCCACACGGTAAGCGGGCAGCATTGCGGTAGTATTAGGCTTGGTGCCATAAACCATTCCATGTGGCAAAGGCGCATGCTTTTGAGCGAAGGCATTTATGCCGGTTAATGTAGCGACTAAAAAAAAGGCAAATATTTTTACTACACGCATATTGTTATAACAACAAATGTACCTTGCAGTTTTACAGCACAATAATGTTAATAATTGTTAAAACGCAACACAATGAAAGCTATACAATACATAAATCTGTTTTGAAGTTATATATTTAAAAAATTATTTAATACCGGTTTATTTTGTCATGATATTAGTTTAATTGAACATGGCAAATAACATTATCTTTGCAGCCGCATCATTATAGTGATACACATTTAAACACGCATGAAGAGATTTTTATCAGACATATTTTTTTTGATCGTACTGACATTTATTGTTAACGGATGTAAAAAAAGCGATAGTACAAGTAATTTTCAAGATCCGCCATTAGTAGTTACCCTAAATATGGCAACTGATGTTAGTCAAACCACAGCAAATAGCGGTGGCGCGGTAACTAACACCAATACTCCCGTTACGGCTTTTGGTGTTTGTTGGAGCTCAACCAACCAAACCCCAACTATTAATGATTCAAAAACAAACGATTCAGCTACAACCAAAGTATGGTCAAGCAGCCTTACCGGGCTTACTGCCAATACAACTTATTATGTTAGGGCCTATGCTACCAATGGCAGCGCTACCGGTTACGGTGCTGTTGTAAAGTTTACAACACGCAATACCCCCGTGCCTACCGCAACAGTAAGCACAATTGCGGGTAGTACAACCAATGGGTTTGCAAATGGCACCGGGGCCGCGGCAATGTTTGATGGACCAGGGGCAATGGTGTTTAACCCAATGGCAGGTAGCCTGTACATTACTGATAATTATAATAATTTAATACGTACCGTTACTACTGCAGGTGTTGTGGGCAGCTTAACTAATGGCACATTGGGCTATGCTAACGGTACGCTATCTTCGGCTTTATTTTATGGGCCGAAGGGTATGTGTGTTGATGCCACGGGAAATACTTATGTTGCCGATATGGGCAATAATGTTATCCGTAAAATTACGCCTAACGGGACTATAACTACATTTGCAGGAACCGGAGTAGCGGGATACCTGGATGGCACCGGTACCGGTGCCATGTTTAACAGCCCGCAAGCGGTAGCAGTTGATGCATCCGGAAATGTATATGTGGCCGATAGGGGTAATAATATGATACGTAAAATCACTTCAGCGGGTGTAGTTAGTTCAATTGCGGGATATCCTGCAAGTGCTGGAGGCTTAGGTTATTTAGATGCAACAGCCGGTGTAGCAAAATTTAATTATCCCATAGCTATGGCTATTGATGCAACCGGAGCAAAACTGTATATAGCCGACCTTAAAAATAATGCCATACGCGTGGTAAGTACTGCTGACGGAGTTGTTACAACATTGGCCGGAAGCCCGGTGCAAACAAATGTAGTGGGCCAGCCTACAGCAATAACAATTGACGGTACAGGCAATTTATTTGTTGCTGATCAAACAGGCCGGATCATTGAAATTACGCCAAACAATGGTTTATATACCATTGCAGGAGCATTAAATAATGCAGGTTATGCTGATGGCACGGGTACTTCGGCTCGTTTTAATAATCCACAAGGGATCGCTCTTGATGCTGCGGGAAATATATATGTGGCTGATTATGGTAATAACACTATTCGTAAAATAAAGCTGCAATAATTAGGGTAAGACTTGATTAAAAAGCCTGTTTATTAGTAAACAGGCTTTTTAATTAATAACTAACCGAACAATAATTCAAAAACCTCCTCAATACGCGATACAGCTTTTATTTCAATACTATATCGGGATAGATCCATCCGTTTTTTATCCTGTGCGGATGATGGAAGATTATATTTAGAGATAAATATTTGCTCAAAGCCAAGTTTTTGTGCCTCGGCAATGCGCTGTTCAATACGGTTTACGGCACGTATTTCGCCCGATAAACCAATTTCGCCGGCAAAGCAGGTTTTAAAAGGTATAGGTATATCCTCATGCGATGATATGATAGCGGCGGCCAGCCCCAGGTCAATAGCCGGATCTTCAATGCGGATGCCGCCGGTTATATTTAAAAATACATCTTTAGCGCCCAATTTAAAACCGCAGCGTTTTTCTAATACGGCAAGCAGCATGCTCATGCGTTTGGTATCAAAGCCGGTAGCTGTACGCTGCGGTGTGCCGTAAGCCGATGTACTTACCAACGCCTGGGTTTCAATAAGCATGGGGCGCATACCTTCTAAGGTGGCAGATATGGTGATGCCGCTTAAAGGCTCCTCGCGCTGCGATAATAGTATTTCGGACGGGTTGGATACCTCGCGCAGCCCCTCGCCCAGCATTTCATAAATGCCCAGTTCGGATGCCGAACCAAAACGGTTTTTTATTGTGCGCAATATGCGATAAACATGGTGCCTGTCGCCCTCAAATTGTAAAACGGTATCAACCATGTGTTCCAGTATTTTGGGGCCGGCTATCATGCCATCTTTAGTGATATGGCCAATTAAAAAAACCGGGGTGGCGCTCTCCTTGGCAAACCGAAGCAGTTCGGCAGTACATTCGCGCACCTGCGATACACTGCCCGGTGTTGATTCAATATGCGCCGAGTGCAGGGTCTGTATCGAATCAACCACCACAATATCCGGCTCCAATTCTTCTATCTGCTTAAAAATATTTTGGGTGGAGGTTTCAGTGAGGATATAGCACCCTTTGTTTATTTCGGATTTCGGATGTTCGATTTCGGAATTTTCTTCTGCAGAAATTTTTGAATTTTGAATTTTTACTTTTGACTTTTCTGATGAATCAGATATGCGCTCCGCCCTCATTTTTATCTGCTTGTCGCTTTCCTCGCCCGATATATACAGCACTTTCAGATCAGGCATATTTAATGCCAGTTGCAGCATCAAAGTTGATTTGCCTATGCCAGGTTCGCCGCCAATTAATACTAACGAGCCTGCAACAATACCTCCGCCCAATACGCGGTTAAATTCCTTGTCAGGGGTTAATAAACGGTGTTCTTCATTAAAAGTTATTTCTGATACCTCAACCGGTTTATTGGCTCGTTGCTGGGTAGTATTAGCCGATGTTTTCCAGGTGGGAACAGATGTATTTGACTTTTCTAATATCTCTTCAACAAAAGTGTTCCATTGCTGGCAAGATGGACATTTACCCAGCCATTTAGGCGATTCAAAGCCGCAGCTTTGGCAGAAATATGCGATTTTAGTTTTAGCCACGTTGTTGATGTGCAGATATGCTGATGTGCAAATGTGCAGATTATTTTATGATTGACAAATAAAATTGCTAAAAATATTAGTTTTTGTGATTGTTTTATTAACTTAGTTATATGGATCAAAAACTTAATTTAGAATGGGTACCATCCGCTTATGCCACATCAAGCGAAAGCGTTAAACAGCCAACCAAAAAGAAGAATATCAACCTTGAACTTACGGCTGATGAAAAACTACTGCTCAAACAAAAAGGCATTACCCAAAAAGCTTTAATGAATTATGCGATAGATGAGATCATACATATTTTAAATGCATCGGCCCAACGAGCTAAAACTTTGCAGGCTTTATTTGAATTTCAGCAGGTACCATCCATAGGCATTCGCTTTGCACATGACCTCATTTTTTTAGGATATTATACCTTAGCCGAACTTAAAGGCAAACAGGGTTATGAATTATTAAATGAATACGAAGAAAAATTGGGTCACAGAGTTGACCCTTGCGTAGAAGATCAGTTCAGGCTGGTAGTACATTATGCCAATAATTCTGGCAGCAATAAGAAATGGTGGGATTTCAGTGCCGAGCGGAAAAATTATCGTGCTAAAAATGGCTACCCCGCTACAAGGCCATGACAAATAATAATGACGAATTAATGTCAGGATTCAGCTCGCTATTTCTGCAGCATCACTAAAAAATCTTTCTGAGATATCATCCTCGCGCCCATGCTGGCTAAATGGTCAGTATAAACCTGGCAATCTATTAAATCGTAATCGCCGCACTGGCACAGCCATATTAGTGCTGCTTTTGAAGCATTGCTTACCTTGCTAAACATACTTTCGCCGCAAAATATCCGCCCTACTGGTACACCATAAATACCGCCAACCAACTCGCTATCCTGCCATACCTCAACAGAATGTGCATAGCCCTCGTTATGCAGCTTAATATAAGCTTGCTGCATATCGTTAGTTATCCAGGTGCCGTCCTGCCCCGGGCGTTCAACTGTGGCGCAGGCAGTTATTACAGCTTCAAAACAAGTATTTGTGGTTGTGGTAAACTGTTTTTTGCGAAGTGCTTTTTGCATGCTGCGGCTTATAAGTACTTCATCAGCATATAACACAAATCGTTCATGCGGCGAATACCATAAAATAGGGTCATCCTCGCTATACCACGGGAATATGCCACTCTGATATGCTAACAACAAACGCGGGGTGGACAGGTCGCCGCCTATAGCCAGCAGGCCTTCCGGCTCGGCCAGTGCAGGGTCAGGAAATATCAGGCGCTCATCCAACTTAAACAGCATACAACAAAGGTAACAATTGAGCGTTGGGGATAATATAGGCTTACTAAACCAATTGCTTCAATTATAGTCAATACCCCTATTAGATAGTTACCTATGAACAACGCTATCAACATTAAGCATTTACATGCCCGGGCTGGCTTCGGCATTAGGTTCGACGAACTGCATGAGCAGCAAAATTGGTCGGTTAAAAAAGCGGTTAAAAAGCTGTTTGAGGCTTCTGAAAAGATGGACCCTCTTGCCGCAGTTGATGAAAACATCGACCTACGACTAAAACCAGCCATGCAAACCGATATGCAAAAGCGCGCCCTACAGGAAGAACGTAACCGCCAGGAACGTTTACTGAATGAAGCCTGGCTACAACAACTAAGCAATACAGACGCCCAACTACGCGAAAAGATGACCCTGTTTTGGCATAATCACTTTGCATGCAATATTGGCAACGCCAAATATCAACAGGACCTGAATAATATTGAGCGTACAAATGCATTAGGTAATTTTAAAACTTTATTGTTGCAGGTATCGCAAACGCCGGCTATGCTGCAGTTTTTAAATAACCAGCAAAATCAAAGGGGGCACCCAAATGAAAATTTTGCCCGCGAACTGATGGAGCTTTTTACGCTTGGTCGCGGCCATTATACCGAGCAGGATATAAAAGAATCGGCAAGGGCATTTACAGGCTTTGCCTTTAATGGCAAAACGGGTTTGTATACTTTTAACCTGCGTGTGCATGATGATGGCACTAAAACGTTTTTAGGACAAACCGGTAATTTTAAAGGCGAGGATATCCTGAATATCATCACCACTAATAAGCAAACTGCAGTATTTATCTGTACTAAGCTGTACCATTATTTTGTTAATGATATACCAGATGCAAAACACATTAACCAAATGGCCGATGTGTTTTACAGATCTGGTTATGAGATAAAACCTCTATTGGAATTTATGTTCCTGGCCGACTGGTTTTATGAGGATAAAAACCGGGGCAACCTCATAAAATCGCCGGTGGAACTGCTGGTGGGATTAAACCGTCAGTTTTATATTAACTACCAAAACCCTGATGTACTGATACAATTTCAACGCACTTTGGGGCAGGTATTGTTCAGGCCGCCAAATGTTGCGGGGTGGCCCGGTGGGCGTAATTGGATAGATAGTTCGTCATTAATGTACAGGATGAAGATACCATCCATCATACTGAATGCCGGGGTTATTGATTTTGCGGGGAAAGCCACGCCCGAAGATGAAGCCTATCTGGCATCGCAAAGAAAACAGCAATTTAATGTGATAAACAGGGTACAAGCTGCACCCGACTGGGGCAAATTTTTAAAGGAAATACCTATGGACACATCGCATTTACAAATAGCTGAATTTTTATTGCAGCCCAAACTAAATCAGGCAATTATTGATGAGGTAAATAAATCGGCAGATATAAAGGCGGCGGTAATAGAAGTAGTATCAACACCCGAGTATCAGCTATGTTAACGCTGATTAGTGAATTATTGATTTCACTCACTCATTCACTAATTCATAATTAGATATGAAAAGACGAGATTTTCTAAAAAACACCGCACTAATATCAGGTGCCTGCATGATGCCTGCTTTTTTAAAGCCATTTGAGGCAATGGCACAGGATGAGTTATCGGGTCATAAAAATTTGGTGATCATTCAGTTATCCGGAGGTAATGATGGGTTAAATACTATTATCCCTTATGGTAATGATATCTACTACCAAAAGCGTAAAACTATTGCCATAAACAAACCGGATATTGTTAAGCTGGATAATATGCTGGGCTTTAATCCAAGCTTGTCGGCGTTAAAGGAAATTTATGATCAGGGATGGATGAGTATTGTTAACTCAGTAGGCTACCCTAATCCTGACAGGTCGCATTTCCGCTCGATGGATATATGGCAAACCGCCAGCGACTCTGACCAGTTTTTAACTACCGGCTGGATAGGGCGTTACCTGGATTCTAATTGTCAAACCTGTAAAAATCCATATACTGCTATAGAGGTTGATGATACGCTTTCGCTGGCTATGAAAGGTGCTAAAATGAAAGGCATCGCTGTGCAGGACCCCGGCAAATTGTATCAAACCACCCGCGAACCTTTGTTTAAGGACCTGGTAGGAGCGCATAGTGATGCCAATTTAAATGAGGATAACCTGGGGTATCTGTACAAAACCATGATTGAGACTTATTCATCAGCAGATTATATCCAAAAAACATCAAAAGTTTATAACGTAACCGCAACATATCCTAATACGGCTTTGGGTAATCAGCTTAAAAATGTATCGAAGTTCATTAATTCTGGCTTGCAAACACGTGTTTATTATGTGTCGTTAAGTGGTTTTGATACGCATGTTGGACAACAAAACCAACAGGGGCGCCAGTTGCAAATTTATGCCGATGCGGTGGCTGCTTTTATAAAGGACCTTAAACAAACTGGCAAACTGGATGATACACTGGTAATGACTTTCTCTGAATTTGGCCGCCGGGTTGAGCAAAATGCCAGCAATGGCACTGATCATGGTACGGCAAATAATGTGTTACTATTTGGCGGTAAACTGCAAAAGCCGGGTATATTTAATGAGGCTCCTGATCTGGTACAATTAGACAATGGCGATTTAAAATATCAGATAGATTTCAGGGATATTTATGCAACGCTGTTGGATAAATGGCTGGATGTAAATAACAGCCAGGTACTTAACAAAACCTTTAAAGGATTGGCTTTAGTATAAAGTCATTTATAGCTTCGTTTCCCTGCTATAAAAAATGCTCCTGCTGCATCTGCCAGGTCCAATAAAAGTTCGGTCCACTGGCCTGCATCCTTTATGTTTTTTATTAATGGTGGCAAGTTGTATAACAAGGCAAACGTTAGTAGTAATATGGCCAGTATCAATACTGCCTTATCTGCATAAAATTTAAAAATAATAGCCGCCGAAAGCAGTATTAAAAGCCCGCCAATTATATAGTCGAACGTTGGTATTGACGGAAAATAAACCGGTATCTTGGGGCTAATTAAAGCAGGGTGATAAAAGTGGGCAATACCTAATGCCAATATGCCTCCCGCGTACATACAACGCCCTATTTTAACCAACATGGTTTTATTGGTTAATAATAAACATGCACCGGTTATTGCCACATCCTGCATAAAGCGGAACCAGTACATCCAAATAGTAGTTGTGGTAGATAGCCTGAGCAAATGTATCAGCACTATAAAGCATCCAAGCATAATGCTAAGCATCAATGCAGCCAGGCTTACCTTATAACGAATTAAAAAGCTTAGGCCCGCCAATAACATACCTATACCTGTAAACCACACCCAAAACAATTTGGCCGGCATAAACTTAGGCACTAAGGTTGCCACAAAATTGTGGTATATAATGTGCTGTGTTCCGGTGCCTATCCAGGTTATGGAAAATAGCAATAAACCAATGGTAATGCAAATATTTGTCCGGTTAGATTTGGCAGTAAATGAGTTCACGCTTAAGGGTTTAGGTTTAAATGGTTATATCAAATATAATGATATTCCATTTAAAAATAGAAACTTTACCATTCCGCTTTTATAAGATTCGCTACGCTCAGAAAGACAAGAATGCTATTTAGTCAACTCAGAAATTATAGCATCCGATGTTAATTTCTCCTGCTCGCCGGTAACCATGTTTTTAAAGGATAGTAACCCGCTTTGCATCTCATCGCTGCCAATTAAAATAACGTATGGTATTTGTTTATTATTGGCATAGTCCATTTGCTTTTTGATCTTAGCTCCGGCAGGATAAAGTTCGGCATTAATGTTTTTTGTACGAAGTTGTTGTAATAGTGGCAGGGCATATTGCTCGCCCTCTTTATCAAAGCAGCATATTAAAACTTTGGTGCTTTCATTCGTCGCTTCAGGAAATAGGTTTAACTCCTCCATTACGTCATAAATACGGTCGGCACCAAAAGAAATGCCTGCGCCGGTTAAGCCTTTTAAACCAAACATCCCTGTCAGGTCATCATAACGGCCACCGCCACCGATGCTGCCCATGGCAACCTCATTGGTTTTAACTTCAAAAATGGCTCCGGTATAATAGTTTAAGCCACGAGCCAGGGTGATGTCCAGTTCGCAGTTTGCAGTTTGCAGTTTGCAGTGATGTAAATAGTTGAAAACGGTCTCAATCTCTTCACAGCCTTTTAAGCCGATAACTGAGTTTGACAAAGCATCGCGTAAACTTTGCAGCTTCTGTTCGTTAGTGCCCTGCAATAATATTACCGGTTTTATTTTTTCTATATCTGCTTCGGTAAAGCCTCTTTCTAGCAACTCATTTACCACGCCATCAAAGCCAATTTTATCTAATTTATCAATAGCTACAGTCAAATCAACTATGTTATCGGATTTATCTATAAGTTCGGCAATGCCCGATAGAATTTTTCTATTGTTAATTTTTATGGTAAAATCTTTTAGCCCAAGCTTGCTTAATGCTTCATCATATATCAAAACAAATTCCGCTTCGTTTAATAAAGAATCAGAGCCGACAACATCAGCATCGCACTGAAAAAACTCGCGGTAGCGCCCCTTTTGCGGCCTGTCGGCACGCCAAACCGGCTGCACCTGGAAGCGTTTAAAAGGAAAAGTGATTTCGTTTTGATGTTGTACTACATAGCGTGCGAATGGTACGGTTAGGTCGTAACGGAGAGCCTTCTCTGAAATAGCAGACGTCAGGTTTTTTGATGAATATTCAAAGCTTTGGTCCTTCTGCTTTCTGCTCTCAGCCTCGCTCCAAAAATCGCCGCTATTTAATATTTTAAACATCAGCTTATCTCCCTCATCACCATACTTACCAGTTAGGGTGCTCAGGTTTTCCATAGCGGGGGTTTCTATTTGCTGATAGCCATATTTGCGGAAAACGCCTTTAATGGTATCAAAAATAAAATTACGCTTTGCCATTTCGGCCGGCGAGAAATCGCGCGTACCCTTTGGTACTGATGGTTTGATGGATGCCATGCGGCAAATGTACAAAAATGTATAAAACTGTATAAATATGTGTAATGCTGGTACTCAGCGACTTACACTTATGAAGTTTTAGAAACTTCGTAAGTGTAATCACAAGTGTATTACTATATTAGCACCCATGAAAATTAAAATAGCCGATTTGGAATTTGAGCAACTGATTACTTATGAGGCTATTCAAAGCCGTGTAAAACAAATAGCCAGACAGCTTAATAAGGATTATGAGAACAAAAACCCTATGCTGGTAGGGGTGCTTAACGGCTGCTTTTTATTTATGGCCGATATAGTAAAACAGGTTACCATCCCTTGCGAGATAGCGTTCACTAAACTTTCATCCTACCAAGGGGGCGTATCAAGCACCCGCCGCATTCGCGATGATCTTGACCTTACCGTAAATATTGAGGGCCGCCATATTATTTTAATTGAAGATATTGTTGATACCGGCAACACGCTTGATTACCTGGTGGCCAAACTAAAACAACGCCACCCGGCATCCATCATCGTATGTGCCATGCTGGTAAAGCCTGATGCGCTTGAATATGAGCTTAAAGAACTAAAACATATAGCCTTTGAAATTGAAAATGAGTTTGTGGTAGGCTACGGCCTTGATTATATGGAAATGGGCAGAAATTTAAAGGGGGTTTATAAAAGGATTATTTAAATTTATGGTATGACAGCGCTACATAAAGAAAATAAAAGAATCATTATAGCAGTTTTGGTTACCTGCATTTTTAGCTGGGTGTTTTCATATATAGCCATTAAAATATTTACTACTTATGCTGTTGGTCTTTTCATTTGGCTACCGATTGTTATTGGTATATCATCTACAGTAATATTTGGATATAAAAAAGAAGTAACAAAAAG
>JAICMD010000295.1 GCA_025929405.1 Mucilaginibacter sp.
ACAAATTATAAATGGTGAAAGTTGAAAGGTGAAAGGTGAAAGGTGAACGGTGAAAGGTGAAAGGTGAAAGGTGAAAGGTGAAAGACGTACGAAGTTTTAAAAACTTCGTAAGTCTTTAATGGCTATACAAAACAGCCGGAACCTATTAATATCCGGCTGTTATTCCATATAAAAAACTCACTATTCATTCAGCACAAATGCCATAGGCAAAACATATTTAACCCGCACGGGATGGCCGTTTGCCAGACCGGGTTTCCAGGCTTTTGATAGTTTTAAAACACGTACGGCTTCTTCGTCCATGCCATATCCTGCGCCTTTATCAACCATGATATTTGAAAGCTGTCCATCCTTTTCAACCACAAAAGTTACCATAACCCTGCCTGATATACCTTTTTCGCTCGCCTCGGTGGGATAACGCAAATTTTTCTGTAAAAACTTGCTCCAGGCCGCTGCGCCGCCAAAAGGTTCGGGCATCACATCAATTCCGTTAGGGCTATGTATACTCTCATCTTCCTTTACACCTGTACCTTCTGCAGGAACCGCAGCCGGCTGAGCAATCACATTAGGTGTGCCGGTATCTGGCCCATCTATAGTTATTGGGCCAATAGGCACATTGTCAGTTAATGATGGTGGTTGCTGCGTTACGCGCTGGTCAGTTACAACAGGTACCAAAAACTGCTGCACGTGCTGCGGATGGGCAGCAGCAGGCTGCGTCTTGGGTTCTTCTGTTTTAGGTGGGGCCATGGGTTTAATTGTAGTAAGTTCAACAACGGTTTGCGTAAGCGGGGGTAATACCGTTTTTGCCCCTATTATAGCGTCACCGGCTAAAAACGAGGCAGTAATACTTAAAAAGGTAATGACCATAGCTTTTGCCATGTAGCCATCATGGTGCTGCCTGATGTAATAAGCGCCATATTCTTTGTTGCGTTTAGCAAATACAAGTTCAAGCCACTCGAACTTGCACAGATCAAAATTTGAGATAAGCATAGCGTTGTAAGATTTGGTTTATATATATAAAACGCTGCTATATCATCAAATGTTGCATCAGTTAGTATTTTTAACTAAAAAGTTAGGTAACATTTTTATCACACAAAAAAACCGGATTTTTATAAGCCTTATCATTGCCTTAAAACCCGGTTTTACCAACGCAAAAACAAAATATATACTGTTAACCTCCCATTATAAAGTTAAATGTTATCGGGCATTTAACTCGTACGGGGATACCGTTTTTATAGCCCGGTTTCCAGGCTTTTGATAGTTTTAAAATTCTTACGGCTTCTTCATCCATGCTTGTGCAGGCACTTTTCTCGATCACTATATTGCTTATTAACCCGCTTTTTTCAACTACGAAGCTTAATGATACGTTGCCATGGTATTTAGCATCAACAACATCCTTAGGGTATTTAAGGTTTTGTTTTAAAAAGCTTAACCAGGCTGCATTGCCCCCAATTGGCTCCGGTTTGGTTTCAACGGTTGCGGGGGTAAATACATCATTATCTTCGCCTGCCTGGGCGTCGGTACCGTTGCTATCGCCTGCTACATCAACAACACTATTGTATTGATTACCGTTACTGGCACTAATATCAATATTTTGCGGGCCTGTAGGAGCATTAGTATTAACTACCTTAATTTGCTCAGACGCATTAGGGGTATTTGAAAACACCGGTAATAGTACTTTTTGCATTACTGCCGGTTTATTAGCCGCTTCGTGATTTGCCTTTTGAGGTTGAGGCGCTACATAACTGTTTAACTCAATTGTAGTAACACGCAACTGTGGTTTTGCAACAGCGGTAGCTGCGCTGTATTTAAGGGCAACATCGCCAAGTAATAAAGCTATAACAACGCCCATAAAAGTAAGGCTCATTACCTTCAGCATTATTACGGGATATTGTTTGCGTAAATCATAAGCGCCATATTCTTTATTACGTTTATTAAATACAAGTTCAATCCACTCATTCTTACATAAATCCAAATTCGAAGCAAGCATAACCAATATCAAATGTTTAATTATTGGTTTATTACGCTTAAATAATTACTAAGGTTACGTCGCTTTTAAAAAATGTTAATTTTTATGATAAAAATTATAAAAAATCACAAAAAAAACGCTCCGGAATTATCCGGAACGTTTTAATTGCAAGGTTAATTATGTTTTATTGTTAGAAGGCGTACACCGCTGCTAACACAAATTGCGAGGCAGATTTGGTTGCTGCAAGTGAGCTATTGGTAAACATATTGTTTTTACCATTGTCCAATCTAACTTCAGGTATTAAAGTTAACGGGCCTGATTTAATGTTTGCAGTTAAAGTAAACGCAGTTACTGATGAGCCTGCAGGCGGGCCAAATGAGGCATAAGTACCGGTTTTAGTTTTAAAGTATTCGCCTCTTAACCCTAAAGTAACATCGCTTGATACGGCAATTTGCGGATAGAGCGCTACGCCTGCATAACCGCCGGTACCTGCACCTTTTGATGCTGAGTAATCAGCAGCGTTTAAACCTAATTTAAAAGCATCAGTAATTTGGTATGCAGTTGTTAAATCAACAACGGTACCTGAGGTAATGGTTGAATTGTTTGAGGTTAATAAGTTAATATAAGCAGTCCAGCCTTTTACCGGCGCTAACATTAACTGTGCACCAAATGCGCCTATGTTATGTGCAGCGGTGTATACGTTCCACTGATCGTTAAACGCGCCAACCATTAAGCTTGCCTTATCTGAGAAAAGGAAAGTGGCTTTAACGCCGGCATTTTGGAACGGACCGTTAGTGAACAGGTATGAAGTTGAATAATTAAAGTTACCTGTTGGGCTTATAACTTCGTAACCTATAAATGTACCCATATAACCACCGGTTAAGTTAAAATGATCGGTTACATCATACGATACATATAAGTTTTGAATATGGTTTGTAGGAACCGGCAAAGACTGATCGCTACGCGGACCAAATGAAGCCTCGCCAACAAATGATGCTTTACCAACTTTTTTCTTTAAGGCAAGGTCTAACATACCTATTGAGAAAGAGTTATTATCGCTTGCAAAGCTGGTTGGGATATTGTTATGACCGGAAAAGTCATATTTGTAATATGCATCAACCGAACCTGTGATCGTTAATGGCGGATCAGCTGGCTTTGCAGCATCCTGTGCCTGCGCTTTATAAGTAAGTGCACTTACGGTGATTAGTGATAATAGTAAGATTTTTTTCATGAGATTTGATTTGATTGATATAATTAATTTATTGTTGTTTACTTTTAAAATTTTCCGGTCATTAATAACGCCGATCCGTTTCTGCTATAACTTGTTTTTAAAACCTGCATAACCGGCTGGCTTAATAAAGGGTTAATAAAGTAATCAACCGATTATGCAGGGTAATACTATGTTTTGTTAGGCAGGCACTTTAACTCCTTTGTCAAATAAACCGCTTAGGCTAATATCTTCGTCCTGTGGCGGATAAACTTCCAAACCATGATCAAATATATCCAGACCACCTACACCAAGCTCGCCATGCTCTTCAACACGCAGTCTCCATGGGTTTGGCAATTTGTTGATAATAGACATCATGATATAGGTTACTACGAATACTGATACTGCTACTATGGTTACGCCCACCAGTTGCGCTTCTAAAACTGATGCGCCGCCACCGTAAAATAAACCTGTTACCGGAGCGCTGTTATCA
>JAICMD010000012.1 GCA_025929405.1 Mucilaginibacter sp.
CAAAAACATAAAATTTTAGCTATACCCGGCAGCCTAAGGGCAGGCTCGACCAACCATAACATTTTAAAGTATTTAAGCACTTTGGTTCCTGCCGATTTGGAATATACTATTTATGCAGATTTAGCAACTATCCCGCCCTTTGACCCGGGTTTGGATAATGAACAAGTGCCCCAACCGGTAGCAGACTTGCGGCAATTATTAACTGAAGCTGACGGAGTTATCATCTGTACGCCCGAATATGCCTTTGGTGTACCCGGCCAGTTAAAAAACATGCTGGATTGGCTAGTGTCCAGCAGTTCGTTAGTTGATAAACCTGTGGCATTAATTACAGCATCCTTAGGCGGCGAACATGCCCATGCCTCACTCCTGCTTACGTTGGGTGCCTTATCGGCCAAATTAGCTGATAATACTAATTTGCTGATACAGTTTATACGCTCAAAGATGGATGGGGATGGAAATTTGAAGGATGAGAGGGCTAAGAATGATTTAAAGGCCCTGTTAAACGTACTATTAGCTTATTGAGCACCCACACAATAAAAATCAACTAAATCGATTTTGTAAAGCATAGGTAAATCTTCAAAATCAGTCTCTATTTTAACTATTTTTACTGCAAGTATTTCATCTTCAGCCAAATACCTACATCAATATCTCACCTTTTTAAATCTGATTGATTAGCCTGCGAGCCAATATAAAGGCACGATAGAAAATCCCTCTAAGATTATTCTCTAAAGTTTCTTTAAGCCATTGTTTTATTTGCGCCTTCGGTTCATCATCACCTCAAAATACAAGCAACTACCTGCCAATTTGACAACTAAAAACATTTTGGAACAACCATTGATAAGCCAGTATTGCTAAAACAATACATTAACAAACACATATAAGTTATGCAAGAAAAAGGAACCATTTCGATACACACTGAAAACATTTTCCCTATCATTAAAAAGTTTTTATACTCTGATACCGAGATATTTTTGCGCGAACTGGTATCAAACGCGGTTGATGCTACTCAAAAAATAAAACGCCTGGCCGCTTTGGGTCAATACAATGGCGAGCTTGGCGACCTGCGTGTGGAAGTAGCCTTTGACGAAAAGAAAAAAACCATTACCATATCTGATAATGGTATTGGCATGACGGCCGATGAGATAAAAAAATACATTAACCAGATAGCATTTTCGGGCGCTACAGAGTTTATGGAGAAATTTAAGGAAGCCAAAGATGCCAACGAGATCATCGGTCGTTTTGGCTTGGGCTTTTACTCTGCATTTATGGTGGCCGATAAGGTGGAAATTGAATCATTATCCTATCAGGAAGGTGCCGAACCTGCGCATTGGGTATGCGATGGCAGCACCGAATTTGAGATAAGCGAAGGCAGCCTTGCTGAGCGCGGTACTGAAATTACATTACATATCAACGCCGAATCGGAAGAATTTTTAGATAAACACCGCTTACAGCAAATTTTAGATAAATACTGCAAGTTTTTACCTGTGCCTATCAAATTCGGTACTAAAACAGATTCTGTTGAAGATGGTGTTGATGAAGAGGGCAAAACTAAGTACAAATCTGTTGAGGTTGATAACATTATTAACGATACCAACCCTATCTGGACCAAGGCCCCATCTGAATTAAAGGATGAGGATTACCTTAACTTCTACAAACAACTATATCCTTTCTCGGAAGACCCGTTGTTCTGGATACATCTGAATGTTGATTATCCGTTCAATTTAACCGGGGTGTTGTACTTTCCTAAATTGAAGAACGATTTTGAGGTTCAGAAAAATAAGATCAAGCTATTCTCTCGCCAGGTATTTATTACTGACGAGGTAAAAGATATTGTACCGGAGTTTTTAATGTTGCTGCATGGTGTAATCGATTCACCGGATATCCCGCTTAACGTATCGCGTTGCTTTTTACTGGGGTTTAGCAACGTTAAAAAGATAAACAGCTAAATCACCAAAAAAGTAGATGATAAATTGGCAGATTTTTTTAAAAACGACCGTAAATCGTACGAAGAAAAATGGACCGACATTGGCCTGTTTGTAAAATACGGTATGATAAGCGAAGAAAAGTTTTACGATAAAGCCAAAGACTTTGTATTGCTAACCAATACTACCAAAAAAAACTTTACACTTGATGAGTACAAAGAAAAAGTTGCTCCAATACAAACTGATAAAGACGGGCAGTTAGTTTACATTTATACCAACGATCCCGCAAAACAGGATTCATTTATACAATCGGCTAATAAAAAAGGTTACGATGTATTGCTGATGAACTCGCCGATTGATACGCACTTTTTGAGCCATTTAGAACACAAGCTTGAAAAAACCTCGCTAAAGCGTGTTGATGCTGATGTGGCTGATAAACTTATTAATAAAGAAGATGCGCCAGAGCATGTATTGACCGAAGAACAGGCTACCAAGGTAAAATCTATTTTTGATAAGGCCATTAACAAATCTGCTTATAAGGTTGAACTGGAAAGCCTTAGTCCTGACGAATTGCCGGTAACCATAACTATGGATGAATTTATGCGCCGTATGAAGGATATGGCAGCCATGGGCAGCGGTATGGGCTTTTACGGCAGCATGCCTGATAATTACAAAGTAGTAGTTAATGGTAACCATAAACTGATAACCCGCATTTTGCAGGAAGAAAACGAGGAAACACAGGCAGAGTTATCAAAACAGGCTTTTGACCTGGCTTTACTTTCGCAAGGCTTGTTAACCGGTGCCGAATTGACAGAGTTTGTTAAACGCAGCGTTACCTTAATTTAAATACACTAAATTACTTTAAATACTAAATAGCCCTGCTAAACCGGGGCTATTTTTTTATATCCAATATTTTGCACGAAATTTGATAATAAACTGTTAACAGTAAAAGCATTATCATGAGGCAAATAATAAAACCATTAACAGGCATTTTAATTGTTTTAAACTGCCTTAGCATTAGTTACGCGCAAACTAAAAAAAACGCTAAAGCTGCTGAAATTAATAATCTTATAAGTTCCCGCAACTATGTTTTTAATGCCAATATGGTTAATGTTTTTCGTGGCGGTACCAGGGCGCTAAACAGTTCGTATGATGTAACCATTACCAGGGATAGTGTAATTGCCTATTTACCATACTTTGGCCGTGCTTATATGGCCGATTACGGCTCGATAGACGGCGGTATAAATTTTACATCAACAAATTTTGTTTATACCGCTACCGCCAAAAAAAATGGCTGGAATATCAGAATTGATTTTAAGGATGCAAAAATCAGCGACCCTAAAGGAGTACGACAGATACAATTAACCGTTTCGGATGATGGCTATGGCAACCTGCAGGTTCTTAGCAGCAACCGCGACCCAATATCATTTAACGGCACCATTGAACCTCGCCCTACGGCGAAACATAAATAATTAGTCGCGTAAAAACGGGTTAAAGTTACGTGTGCCAATAGCCATACCTGCAGCGCGACAAACCGTTTTATCACCAAATTTAAAGTTTATCTTGTCCATAGCTTGATACAATCTGATACGTTCTTCGTTATCTTCAAACAGGTTTATCTGGTAGCCACCGGCACAAAGCTGACTTAGCCTTACCCCTATTAATCTTATGGGCCGATGCTGGTTCCAAGCTTTATTTAGCAGATTTTTAATGCCCGGAATTAAAATATGTTCAGCAGCGGTAAGCGGTATTTTTTCCTGCTGGGTATGGGTTTCAAAATTGGCATAACGTACTTTAATGGCCAGGCAGCCTGCCACTTTATTTTCTTTACGAAGTTTGGCTGATAGCTCTTCGGTCATTGATACCAAAACAGTTTCGAGTGTTTTCCTGTCTGCCACATCAATATGAAACGTATTTTCTGTAGATATAGATTTGCGATCGCTATGCGGAACGATCTCGCTTTCATCAATCCCGTTAGCCTTTTCCCAAATATAACGCCCATGCTTACCAAAAACAGTTTCCAGGAAACGGATATCGGTTTTTTGCAGGTCGCCTATTTTTTCAATTCCGTATTGATAGAGCTTTTGACAGGTTTTCTCGCCCAGCATAGGTATTTTACGAATGGATAACGGCGCTATGAACTCGCGTTCCTTACCATGCGGCACATATAATTGCCCATTAGGTTTGGCGGCGTTAGTAGCCATTTTTGCAACTGTTTTCCCCGATGCCATCCCAAAGGAAATGGGCAACCCGGTTTCGCGTATTACCCGTTGGCGCAATTCACTGGCAATTTTGTAGCAGTTATAATAGCGGTCCATCCCGGTCATATCAATATAAAACTCATCAATAGATGTTTTTTGATAAAGGGGCACACTCTGATGAATAATCTCGGTAACCTCTCGTGATGCTTCTGAATAACGCCCATGACTGCCCCGTATCACAATAGCGTGCGGGCATAACCGCATGGCCTGTTTCATAGGCATGGCCGAGTGTATTCCATATTTACGCGCTTCGTAACTACACGATGCTACTACCCCACGCTCGGCAGAGCCGCCAATTAATACCGGCTTGCCTATCAGGTCGGGATTAAATTTACGTTCAACCGAAACAAAAAATGAATCAAGGTCGATATGTACTATATGGCGTTTGAGTTCCATAGTACAAATATGTAAAAATTATTCGTAAATACTAAAAATATTAGCAATATTGTTTCCCGCTAAAATTTTTGCAATAACATGTAATCTTACACCAAAGTTTAGCGTGCTAATGAACAATTGTTGTGTCAGTTACGCCCAAGACACTTACCTCATCACCAGCATAGAATATTCTATAATCATATTCATAGATGCTTCTTCTATTTGTCACATTGTTTTTAAACACACACGACCCTATGAGGTGAAGGGAAAAGTCACCATTTCTAACATGTTTATAGAAGTCTTCTTTAATCGGAATACCAGAAAACCACTTCTTTTGATAAATAGCATTACCAATAAGGTAAATATTGATAGGACTTATCAATGGATTGGTCAAAGTGTAATCGCTCTCCTTTTTATTATTTTGAATTTTCAATTTTACTGTCTCAGTCAAAAGCTTAATTGGTTGCTTTCCAGAATTTACATACAGGTATTTCAGATACAGTTTTTTTCCGACTGTCAATGTATCAAACTGTATGTTCAATACCTGAAGAAGTGGCCTATTCTCAATGTCAAACTCCTTTTGAGTTTCTTGAAGAGACTGTATTTGAGCGTTAAGGCTTCGTTTTTGAAGTTTAAAAGTAGAATCAGCCCGAAAGTTGTCTTTAACCCTAACAATCGAATCTATAGTGTCTTTTCTCACGCTCGCAACACTATCAAGGCTGTCAATATGAATTTGGTGTTTGAGTGCATCTCGTGTGGTAATGTTAGCTTTTTTAGTTTCACTAAAAAGATACAAGGTAACGATGCCAACTGCAAGACTTATAACTGCCGCTATTCCCGCAATCCAATTTGCAATTTTGGGTTGATTAGTTTTTTCTTGGATCACCCTAACCGTTAAATTCTTCTTTCTCTTGCGTGGCTGTCGGGCTGCTTGGGGTGTGTTATTATCGGACACACTGGATTCTATTGGATCAGATTGAGTAGGAGGTATATTTTGACTAGGTTCGTTGGGATTGCTATTTGTTTCTTCCTGTGTCATTGGTTGATAATAAGGTCACCATAAATATAGTGCAAAATAAGTAAATTATTTTACAAATACTAAAAATATTAGTAATATTGTTTCCCGCTAAAATTTTTAGAGATGAAAAACTATGCCGACTTCATAATCCTGCTCGCCCCGTCCGAAAGTGTAAAAAAACAGGTTGGCGAACATAAATTATATGCTGCCGAAGCAATTGGCATGTATGAAAGCATGAACTCCATCGCGCATATTTCCATCAAGACCATGCATCGCCAAAAAAGCTTTTTAACCGAGCCTGCCATACGCTCGTTAACGCCTAAACTGGCTGCGGTAGCCCCTATTACTTTAATTATTGATGGGTTTGACTACTTTAACCATGGCGAAGATTATAAAACTATCTATGCCAAATTACGCTCCACTCCCGAAACAACAAGCTGGTTTAAAACACTGAAAAAACACCTTAATATCAAAGAATTTATGGTACCGCATATCACCATAGCCCGTAATATTCCTGTTAGCGATTTTAACCAGCTATGGCCGCATTTTAAGGCTATCAAATGGGTAGAAAACTTTACTGTAAATGAACTAACCGTGCTACAACGCGAAACATTCGCGCAGCTTGCTAAATGGGAAGAGTTTACAAAGCTGTCGTTTGGCGGGAAGCATGCAATTGTGCCTGAAAATAAGCCATCATTAGCGAAGCCTGTTAGCAATACTGCTTATGGGAAACAGATCAGTTTATTTTAGCTACAACTCCACCACCACGCGTCATTGCGAGGGACGGAGCGATCTCTACATTGAAAAATAATAGATTAATGTTATTGTGAAAAAGAGAAAAGTGGAAAGTGACTTGCAAGTGTAGAGATTGCTTCGTTCCTCGCAATGACGCTTGATTATACAAAACGGGCACAATCATACAAATCCATTAATCTTAAAAATCATGGTTCAGACAAAATGCGTTAGGGATTGAAGCGGATACCGGCCCGTGATTAATGCCTGTGCAGTATGAGCGGAAAGCCCGGTCCGCCTAAAGGCGGAAACGCCAATATAATTATTGTCATAAATACACAATAATTCACTAAAAACCATCCCCTTTCCCTATCATTTTAGTAATATTGAAACTTCAAACCACTTTATTACTGCAATGGCTTTTGATTATCACCGCATAATTATAAAAATTGGCTCTAATGTTTTTACCGACCAGAAGGGTTTGCCCGATCTGCAACGTATTGAACATTTAGTGGGCCAGATAGCGGCTATCAAAAAACAGGGCATTGAGGTTATATTGGTATCATCGGGCGCTGTGGCATCGGGCAGGAGCCTGATAGCCGTATCTGAAAAGGCCGACGCGGTATCAACCCGTCAGCTTTTGGCATCTATCGGGCAAGTAAAACTGATAAACACCTATGCCGGATTGTTTGAGAAATTTGGCATCCTGTGCTCGCAGGTACTGGTTACTAAGGAGGATTTCAGGGATAACAACTCGGGCGACCGGGCGCACCATTTCAATATGAAAAATTGTTTGGAAACCTTGCTGCATTACAAGGTACTGCCTATTGTTAACGAGAATGATGTAGTATCCATTACCGAACTGATGTTTACCGATAATGATGAACTGGCCGGGCTTATAGCTTCTATGCTGGATGCCGAAGCGTTGATTATTTTGACCAATGTTGACGGACTGTATAATGGCGACCCTAAACAACCCGGCTCAAAGGTAATTGAGGAAGTTAGCACCAATATTGATTTTTCTTCGTACGTGCAGGATAGCCGGTCGCAGTTTGGACGGGGTGGTATGATCACCAAATCAAACATGGCGCTTAAAACCGCTCAATTGGGTATTGCGGTACATATTGCCAACGGCACAAGGGAAAACATTTTGACCGATGTATTGGCAAATAAGGTGATACATACCCGCTTTACGCCAAATAAAAAAGCATCAGGGAAAAAGAAGTGGATAGCCCATTCGGAAGGATCAGCCACCGGGATCGTTCAGGTTAATGATGGTGCAAAACTTGCTTTAACATCAAATAAAGCAACAAGTGTGCTGCCCGTTGGGGTAACGCGCATAATAGCCGAATTTAAGAAAGGCGAAATCATAAAAATTGTTGACGAGAACGAAAAATTAATAGGTTTAGGCATAGCCGAGTATGGCGCAGATAAGGCCCGCGAACGAATAGGACAAAAAAATCAGAAGCCGCTGGTACATTATGACTACCTTTATTTACAATATTGATTACCATGGATTATACCCAATATTTTGAAAATGCACAGGCAGCGGGCCGCAAAACAAGCCTTACTGCCGATAAAATAAATGAGGTTTTACAGGACCTTGCCGAGGCTGCTTTGACCAATACTAACGAACTACTTGCCGAGAACCAAAAGGACCTGCACCGTATGGATCCGGCCAATCCAAATTACGACAGGTTAAAGCTTACCCCTGTCCGCATACAGGATATTGCCAAAGATATTGTAAACGTAGCCAAACTGGATAACCCGCTGGGGCATATTCTATCAGATAAAACAATGCCTAATGGATTGCAAATTTCAAAAATAACCGTGCCGCTTGGTGTGGTTGGGGTGATTTACGAAGCAAGGCCCAATGTTACCTTTGATGTGTTTACTTTGTGCTTTAAAACAGGCAATATCTGCATTTTAAAAGGCGGCAGCGATGCCGAGTTTTCAAATAAAGCTATTATTAAAGTTATTCATGAGGTGCTGGCCAAACATCATATCGATGTAAACGTGGCTACCTTGCTCCCTAAAGAGCGCGAAGCTGCCGAAGCTTTGATGCAGGCCGTTGGTTATGTAGATGTAATTATCCCTCGCGGTAGCCAGGGTTTGATAAACAGCGTGCGTAAAAACAGCAAAGTACCGGTTATTGAAACCGGCGCAGGTATTGTGCATACTTATTTTGACGAAAGCGCCGATCTGGAAAAAGGCACCAACATTATATTTAACTCCAAAACCCGCAGGGTAAGCGTTTGTAATGCACTGGATTGTGCTATCATCAATTCAAAACGCTTAGCTGATCTGCCCAAACTGGCAAGGCCATTGGGCGAGGCAGGAGTTGAGATATTTGCCGATGAACAGGCGTTTGATATGTTAAAAGGGGACTACCCTGTTGAGTTACTGCATAAAGCGGGACCTGAACATTTTGGCACTGAATTTTTATCTATGAAGATGGCCGTTAAAACGGTTAACAATCTGGAGGAAGCGTTGGACCATATCGCCAATCACAGTTCAAAACACAGCGAAGCAATTGTAACCGAAGACCCTGCCCACATGGAAACCTTTTTAAACCGGGTAGATGCCGCGGCCGTGTATGTAAATACCTCAACAGCCTTTACAGATGGCGCGCAGTTTGGTTTAGGTGCCGAAATAGGCATTAGCACACAAAAACTGCATGCACGCGGCCCTATGGCCCTGCAGGAGCTTACCAGTTACAAATGGCTGGTACGGGGTAACGGACAAACACGTGCTTAATTTATTTAGCTAACTATAAATACGTTAAAACAACCCCATCGGGGTTAAATGTCTGTAGAAAAACACCAGCATAAAGATTCGTTCCGTAGGTGCGAAACAAGTTGCGTACCTACGGAACGCACATAACATTCTTATTTTCTACCGATGTTTGGCTTCTAACCAAGCTTTTTATACAATTGTGATATGCAGCAAACATTTTATCAGCGGTTTGTTGTTTAATAAAGTTTTTTGGCATGGAAATAATTTCAATTAACCCCGCAAACGGTAAGGCATTAAAAAAATATAAAGCGCATACTGCTAAACAGGTTGAAAAGAAAATTACGCAAACCCATAAAACCTGGTTAAACTGGAAAACAACCTCATTTGATGAACGTGCCCAATTACTGAACAAATTATCAACTGTACTAAATAAACGCAAAGAGGAACTTGCCCGCCTAATGGCGCTTGAAATGGGTAAACCCATAGCTCAGGGCATCAGCGAGATAGAGAAATGCGCGGGCGTATGCGAATACTATGCCAAAAACGCCGCAGCACATTTAAAAGATCAGGTTATTGAAACCGAAGCATCAAAAAGCTACATCACTTTTCAGCCTATTGGGGTGGTGCTGGCCATTATGCCCTGGAACTTCCCCTTCTGGCAGGTATTCCGCTTTTTGGCACCGGCTTTGGCGGCAGGTAATTGCGGTGTTTTAAAACATGCATCAAACGTACCGGGTTGTGCGCTGGCTATTGAAGAAATGGTTGTGCAGGCCGGGTTTCCAAAACATGTATTTCAAACCTTATTGGTAGGCAGCAGCGAAGTAGATAAGATCATTGAAAACAAATATATACAAGCCGTTACTTTAACCGGCAGTACCAATGCAGGCAAAAAGGTAGCTGAAAAGGCTGGCTCGCTTATTAAAAAAACGGTATTAGAGCTTGGTGGCAGTGATGCCTATATTGTGTTAGAAGATGCCGATTTGGAAAAAGCTGCCGAAACCTGTGTAAACAGTCGCCTCATAAACAGCGGGCAAAGCTGTATAGCTGCAAAACGTTTTATTATAGTTAAATCTGTAGAAAAAGAGTTTACCCGCCTATTCTTAGAAAAGATGCAGGCAAAAAAGCTTGGCGACCCGTTGGATAATACAACCGATGTAGGTCCGCAGGCGCGGGTTGACTTGAGGGATGAACTGCACCAGCAGGTACAACAATCCATAGCTAAAGGCGCTAAATGTATTTTAGGCGGCGAGGTTCCTGTAGCCAACAATGCTTTTTATCCGGCTACCATCCTCACCAATGTAAAAAAAGGTATGCCGGCCTACGACGAAGAATTGTTTGGCCCGGTGGCGGCAATTATCTCAGCAAAAGATGAAGCAGATGCGATAAGGATTGCTAACGATTCGGTTTTTGGATTGGGCGGGGCGGTATTCACCAAAGATAAAAAGCGCGGCGAAATGATTGCCGCAACTCAACTGGAAGCAGGCTCGTGCTTTGTAAACTCGTTGGTAAAATCAGATTCAAGGCTGCCGTTTGGCGGTATTAAACAATCAGGCTATGGCCGCGAATTGGGATTATTTGGCATACATGAATTTGTGAATATTAAAACGGTTTACGTTGCTTAAATATAAAGTTATTATTTAAATAAACCAAACAACTATCTGAATTACAATGTAATTTTCTTTAAAGTAAAATACAATCTATCATGTCATTGCGAGCGGGAATAAGCCAAGCCAATGCGTGCGAAGCAATCCCGTCGCTCGGCTAATGAACGCGATGAGATTGCTTCACTCGCACAGTCCCCCACACTTCCCGCTCGCAATGACATAGGTATTATTACCCTACCCTGACCAATAAACTATTATCATAAAAATCAAAAAAGTATCTTTGCAGCCAATATGAGTAAGCACGGCAGAATATTAGTGGCGATGAGCGGCGGGGTTGATAGCTCGGTAGCGGCAGTAATGCTGCATGAGCAGGGCTATGAGGTTATAGGGCTTACCATGAAAACCTGGGACTATGCCTCATCGGGCGGAAGCTCCAAAGAAACAGGCTGCTGTAGTCTGGACAGCATTAACGATGCCCGTGCATTGGCCGTTGGCTATGGTTTCCCACACTATATACTGGATATCCGCAGTGAGTTTGGCGATTTTGTGATAGACAACTTTGTGGACGAATACCTTGCGGGTCGTACGCCTAACCCATGTGTTTTATGCAATACGCATATTAAGTGGGAGGCGCTGCTGAAACGTGCCGATAAACTGGATTGCGAATTTATTGCCACCGGGCACTATGCCAATATCCGCCTGCAGGACAATGGAAGATATGTGATATCTAAAGGAAAAGATGAGCATAAGGATCAATCCTACGTGCTTTGGGGCGTATCACAAAAAAACCTGGCACGCACTAAATTTCCGTTAGGTAATTTCTCCAAACCCGAGATACGCCAGATGGCATTGGATATGGGTCAGATAGAATTAGCCGGCAAAAGCGAAAGCTATGAGATATGTTTTGTGCCCGATAACGATTACCGCTCGTTTCTGCGCCATAAAGTTGAGGACCTTGACGAACGGGTTGGGCCAGGCAATTTTGTATTGACAGACGGCACCATTGTGGGTAAACACCAGGGATATCCCTTCTATACCATTGGCCAGCGTAAAGGTTTAGGCGTTGCTTTTGGCAAACCGATGTTTGTAACACAGATAAATGCTGATAGCAACACTGTAGTATTAGGCACTGCTGATGAACTGGAACGTAAACAAGCCTGGGTACGCAATTTAAACCTCATTAAATACGAAACCATAACCGAGCCTATTGAAGCTATCACCAAAATACGTTACAAAGATGCCGGTACCCAAAGCACCATTGTACAAATGGGCGAACATATCCAGGTTGATTTTCATCACAATGTTTCGGGTATTGCGCCGGGGCAATCGGCTGTGTTTTATGAGGGAAATGACCTTTTGGGCGGCGGATTTTTGATGTAAGACTTTCAGGGTGCACTTTCAGGTAAATTCTTTAGCTTATATTGAATAGTACCCAAATTGCCCTGTAAATCTGTACCTTCTACCTCTATAGTATAATCGACCGGATTATCTGCGCTAAAAAAAGAAACAGTTGCCTTGCCATCCTTACCGGTAATAATGTTTGGTTCCCAATGGATGGTTGACCGCATATCCCCCCCTATTGCTATTCCCCTGTTTTTATCCGTATAACGCGGCCTGTAAAACTGCGGCGGAGTATTAAAGGGTATTGGCTTATACACATAAACACCGGGAGTATGCTTTAAATAAATTGAATCTCCGCTATAAGTTGTTACATATACTACGGCAATATCATAACCCATCATAGTCATTGCATAAACTATTTCTATTCCTTTTATGTCTTTGGCTGTTAAGTAATCCATAAATATTTCTGATGATCCGCGTTTACCATCAATTATCAATTGAACTTGGTAATGCCGGTTAATTACATAAAAGCCTCTATTAATTTTTATAATAGGCAGTTTGGTTCCTAACACCTCAAATAACGACATAGTTCTGGCTTCGTTCAATTCCTTTTCATCATATATCTCATTATCAAGTTCAGGATTAGGATTTTGCGATCCCTTTATCATTTTTTTGGCTTTTATTACTACCTCTTTAAGCGTAGTGCCCTCGCCCTTATATTTTGCCTCTGTTTGCAACCCGGCTTGCCTGGTATGGCTATTATTTAATATTAATGTATCGGTATTTACGTACCATGGCACCGGCCTTGCCGCCTGTGCAAATACGGGTACGGCAAATTCATCAACCTGCACATCCACATTAAAACTTTTTCCTCTTTTATTTTTTACGCTGATGAAAAAAAAAGCACTATCAGCAGGCAAATAGCTGTTGCCTGTAAATTTAAAGCGTCCGTTATCGTCAGTAACCGTATCAATAACTAACGTTGGGAACTTGCGCAGCAACGTAACAGAAGTTTGTTTAATTGGCTTATTAAATATATTAAATGCCTTTCCATTAATAGAAAACTCCTTTTCAGGCTGATATTTTGGTACAGATTTTAACGCAAATACATCCTTCCAGCTATACCCCACCCAGCCTTGTGTTAAAAGCAGGTTATCAAGCTCTAAATCCTTACCTGTTCCCTCAAAATAATAACCTGGCTCCTCAACATCACCTTTTAAGTCAGATGTAAACAGCAAACTGTTAACTAAATTACCTTCGCCTTTATTTTTTCTGGTTTGGCTGTTATCAGTTACAGCCATTGAAAATGTACCCTCTACAGGCTTTCCATTTTTATCCTTTACCTGTAAACTTATGCCTATGCTGTCTCTTATAGAATAGCTTTTCCTATCGGGCGAAATAGTTATTTGTAAATCATCATTATGGTTAATATATATAATACGCTCATTTAAAGGCATGCTATTACCGTTTAGCAGCGTAAACCGTGCAATGCCTGTGGGGAATATTTTTTTTGCTAACGTTTTCTTAATAATAGCAGTATTAAGCTTTAATGCTTCGGCATAACATATCATGCCCCTGGCTTGCCCTATTAAATAAAAGCTTTGCGATGCAGAGGTATTTACCAGATCGGGAGTGGCGCATATTGTTAACTGCAACGAATCGGCCGACTTTGAAACTATCTGCAGAGCAGTGCCTGTGCTTTCAACTTTTGGCAGCGGATAATTTTTTGCGTCGCCGTTTCTTAATAAAACTTTTGCATAATACTTCTCATTGGCTACCGGGGTTAATTCAACAAAACCCATCCCATTGTGCATTGGTTTAAATGAGGCTATTGTTTGTTGCCTGCTATCAACAATAGTACCGCTAACAGATATACCCTTACCATTTTCACCAATTGCCTTAAAGCCCACTTTTATAGGTATACCCGCAACCAGTTTACCGCCTTCGGGCATAAATTGCAGATCGGTTTTTTCGGGTCTGTTAAATATTACCGGGATAGATAAAGTTGTTGTATCGGTTCCTTTATCCTTTTGCTGCATTAAAATGTTTAAATTTTTGATTTGGGCCTTGTCTGCCAAATTAAAATTAATAACTGCACTCCCGTCAATACCGGTAGTAATATTGTACCGCCCTACCGGCTAAAAACCATTGCGCACACGCAACAATATATTTTTAAATGCCAAAGGTTTTTTATTTAAAGTAGAAAAAAACAGTGATGCCTGAATATTATTTTTCAGCGACGAAGTATCAAGCTTAAAATCGGCAGTTACCAGGGTCGAATTTTTTAATGCAGTTATATAAATGCTTTTTTTAAATATGTAATCTTCGCCAAAATTGCGCATCCAGTTGGTATAGGCACGCAATATGTAACTGCCCTGCGATATATCATTTAACGGTATACCTCCCCAGCATACTCCTGCTGGTATGGGTAATATTATACGCTTTAAATTATGATTGGCAGCGTTATCAATTTCAACATATAGCAAACCGCTTTGAGCTGATGGCGTTAACATTAAGCAAATAGCTTTTAAAGTATAGCGTATCGCCTATGGTATAATAAGGCTTATCGGTTTGCAGGTATAATTTTTCTACAGACAGGTTTTTACGCGTGTCTTCAATCTGCTCAACATAGCTACGTAATATTGAATTTTTAATTACCTGACTATTAGCCGTAAAATGCAGTAGGGTAAAAAGCAGCACGATACAACTTAAAATAGTTTTTTTGTTCATATTATTTAGGCAATTGATTGAAATTAGACACTTGAATAAAGAGACCGGCCTCTCAAAAAATAAAGATAATATTTTTAACTAAACATTACGTTATATGTTTTATATTATTTGAAAGTTTGCGTTTAGCTTTTCTTTATGTTTTATTTGCAGAAAAATATGCTGCTAAATGGCTAAGAACTTATTAATAGTTGAATCTCCGGCGAAAGCCAAAACCATAGAAGGATACCTGGGTAAAGACTTTACCGTGAAGTCGAGCTACGGGCATATCCGCGATCTGGTGAAATCAGAAGACGCTATTGATATAGCCCATAATTTTGAACAGAAGTATGAAGTACCTGCCGATAAGAAACAGGTAGTAAGTGAGTTAAAGAAATTAGCTAAAGAATCAGATATGGTTTGGCTGGCATCCGATGAGGACCGTGAGGGTGAGGCCATATCATGGCACTTATTTGATACGCTTAATTTAAAAGAAGAGAATACCCGCCGTATAGTATTTCATGAAATTACAAAACCGGCTATAATGCGGGCCATTGAAAATCCGCGTAAAATAGATTACAACCTGGTTAATGCCCAACAGGCCCGCCGGGTGTTGGACAGGCTGGTGGGCTTTGAATTATCCCCTGTTTTATGGAAAAAGGTTAAACCATCACTTTCTGCAGGGCGCGTACAATCGGTAGCCGTAAGGTTAATTGTTGACCGCGAGCGCGAGATCAATAAATTCAAATCAGAAGCTGCATTTAAAATTACCGCCATATTTGGTAAAGGCAAGCAAGCCTTTAAGGCCGAACTGCCAGAGCGCTTTACCAAACAGGAAGATGCCGAAAAATTTTTAAATGATTGTATCGGTGCAGCTTTTAACGTAAAATCGTTAGAAACCAAACCAACTAAAAGAGCACCAGCCGCACCATTTACAACATCCACCCTGCAACAGGAAGCAAGTCGTAAATTAGGGTATTCGGTATCGCGCACCATGTCGGTAGCGCAAAAGCTGTACGAATCGGGATATATTACCTATATGCGTACCGATTCGGTTAATTTATCTGATACAGCCTTAAACGCCGCCGCGCAGGAAATTATATCCGCCTACGGCGAAAAGTATCATCAGCAAAGAAAATATAAAACTAAAAGCGCGGGCGCACAGGAAGCGCACGAGGCAATCAGGCCCACTTATTTTAACCAGCATACCATTGAAGGCGACAGCGGCGATAAACGCCTGTATGAACTGATATGGAAGCGTGCGATAGCATCGCAAATGAGCGAGGCGCAGTTTGAGAAAACTACCGCTAAGATCAGCATATCAACCCGTCAGGAAGAATTAGTAGCTAATGGCGAGGTAATGCGTTTTGACGGTTTCCTGAAGGTTTATCTTGAATCAAACGACGAGGAAGAGGATATCCAGGATGGCGAAAATGCCATGCTGCCGCCATTAACCAAAGATCAGTTGCTTGATCTACAGGAAATGCTGGCTACCGAACGCTTTTCGAGGCCACCGGCAAGATACACTGAGGCAAGTTTGGTAAAGAAGTTAGAAGAACTGGGTATTGGCCGACCGTCAACCTACGCTCCTACTATATCAACCATACAAAACCGTGGCTATGTGGTAAAAGAGGAACGCGAGGGCAAACAACGTAAGTTCAGGGTTTTAACTTTAGCTGCCAATAAAATCACCAAAGAAGAAAGAACTGAAAATACAGGTGCCGAACGTAACAAGCTTTTCCCAACAGATATTGGTGCGGTAGTAAACGACTTTTTGGTACAATACTTTAAAGGCATTGTTGATTTTAACTTCACTGCCAAAGTTGAAAAGCAATTTGACGAGATAGCACAAGGTTTAAAGGAATGGACAGAAATGCTGCACAGCTTTTATGGGCCGTTCCACAATGATGTGCAAAGCACCATTGAAACTGCTGATAAAGCAACCGGCGAACGCGAATTAGGCGCGCATCCTGAGAATGGTCAAAAAGTATCGGTACGTATAGGCCGCTACGGTCCATTTGTGCAGATAGGTGAAAACAGCGAGAACGATAAACCGCAATATGCCAGCCTGCGCATGGGGCAAAGTATTGAAACTATTAGTTTAGAAGAGGCACTTGAACTATTTAAGCTTCCGAAAGTTGTGGGTGAATTTGAAGGCAAACAAATGAAAGTGGCTATTGGTCGTTTTGGGCCGTATATTAGTCACAATAGTGCTTTTGTATCATTACCCAAAGAAATTGACCCACTCGATGTTACCGAAGAGCAGGCCATTGAACTTATATTAGCCAAACGCAAAAAGGATGCGGAAAAACTAATTAAAGCTTTTGATGAGGACCCTGCCGTTAAAGTATTGAACGGTCGTTGGGGGCCATACATTGAGTTTGGCAAGCAAAACGTTAAGATACCAAAAGACAAAGACCCTGCAACTTTAACCTATGCCGAGTGTAAGGCTTTAGCTGATGCTGAAAGTAAAGCTCCTAAAAAAGGCGGCAAGAAGTTTGTAAAGAAAAAGTAATTTAGTGAATGGTGAATGGTGATTAGAGAATAGTGAGCAGCTACTCACGACCAACTCACTATTAACAACTCACTACTCCCAATAATGATAAAAGACCTCCCCGAAAATAATGTACAGGATATAGCCATCGCGGTAGCTTTGGAAAAAGAGAACGCGGAGCAAAAAACATGGTATGTATATTTAATTAACCTGAAAAACGAGCCTATTGAAAATGTGCTGATAACCTCAAAGGGTTATGGCGAAAAGGATGGCGAGCAGGTTAAGACCTCTACCCTGCGGCACATGTTCCCACTGGTTGAACCGGGAACCTCAAAAATTATTGAACCCATTGCCGAAGAAACTTTTGGCCTAAATAACGAATATTGGTTAAGCTATTACATAGGCACCCAGATATTCGATAAGAAATTCATCTTTCTGCCCGAAAGTATTGTGGAAAACAACTTTATTAAACTGCCTGTGGTTAATAAACCGGGGGTAATGATCAAATAGTTGATAGTTAATGGTTCATAGTTCATAGCAACTATTCATAACAAGCAACTCATACGTCATGAACCATGAACTATCATCTATGAACTACAAAACTAACTATCAAACTTATCCAGCAACTTCAATAGCGTTTCAAAATCTTTAGGATATGGGGCGTGTATGATTACTTCTTTCCCATCCAATAGTTTAAAAGTTACTTCGTAAGCATGCAGGGCAAAGCGCTTCATAATAGGCAGTTCCTCCTGATCTTTGCCTAAATGGTATTTTCGTTTGATATCCGACAGGAAAACAGGTTTACCCTTGTACATCTCGTCCCCGGCAATTGAGGCCCGCTGAGTGGCTAAATGGATGCGTATCTGGTGCATACGGCCAGTTACAGGACGACACTCCACCAACGTGTAGTGTTTAAAGTATTTTAATGACTGGAACCAGGTTTCTGCACGTTTACCATCCTGCCTGCTGATGGTAACGTTACCCTTGCCCACATTTAATATCGGTAAATCAATGAGCAGGTTATCAAATACATGTGTACCTTCAATTATTGCATGATAAACCTTTTTAACCTGTCGCTTTTCAAACTGGATTGATACCGAACGGTATGCTTCAGGGTTTTTAGCAATTATTAATGCGCCAGATGTTTCCTTATCCAAACGGTGGCATATCTGTGCATCGTCCGAATAGTTTTTGGCCATCCTTAGCATATTGATCTCGCTGCCCTCCCGTTCATCAAGCGTGCTTATAAAAGCAGGTTTATTTACAACGATGATATCGTCATCTTCAAAAAGTATAAGGTCAGCAAACTTTGGAACTTTCATTATGCATTTAATAGGCGGCAAAAATACGGTAAAAAAACAAACATTAATTGGAACGGTTATTGTATTTGAAAAACATACATCTAACTAAAAAACAATTATGAGCGATAAATCAACTCAACCTAACGAAAAAGGATTTTTTGAAAAGGTTAAAGAAACAATTGAAGAGTTTTGGGAAGGCACAAAAGATACATCTGAGGATATTAAAGATGTTGTAGAAGAAAAAATTGATGACCTTAAAAAATCAGTGCCGGTAAAAAAAGCTACTGCTGCAAAAAAAGCTGCTCCGCGCAAAACTGCAACTACTACAGCCAAAGCTAAAACAGTTGCTACTGATGCAAAAAATAAAGCTACCGCAAAAGCCAAAGAGGTAACTACTAAAGCTAAAAAAGAAGTGGCTGATATAAAAGCTAAGGCTGATACCAAAGTTAAAGAGGTAAAAGCTGATGCTAAAAAAGAAGCAGCAAGTGTTAAAAAAACAGCCGCTGCTAAAACCGTTAAAGCTAAACCTGCGGCTTCAGCTAAAAAGCCTGCGGCAAGTAAAAAGAAAGCTGTGGCTGCTAAATAATAACCCT
Organism: Mucilaginibacter sp.; assembly: GCA_025929405.1. Classification (GTDB taxonomy): domain Bacteria; phylum Bacteroidota; class Bacteroidia; order Sphingobacteriales; family Sphingobacteriaceae; genus Mucilaginibacter. The sequence continues at coordinate 19,084 of JAICMD010000012.1, forward strand.
GGATGAACGCTTCCTTCCTTGGGGAAGGAGGAAGAAGGGTTAAATACATAGTTCAATCAACCCTCCCTGCACCCTCCATTGGGAGGGAATCGCATAGGGCCACAATACAAAAGCGCCCCGATATTCGGGGCGCTTTTGTTATGCTTCAAACTTGTATCCCACCCCTTTTACGGTCGACACACAATCATCGCCCAACTTCTCGCGGAGTTTGCGTACGTGTACATCAATGGTACGGTTGGTTACCACTACCGAGTCTTCCCAAATGTTTTTAAGTATTACCTCGCGGGTATATACTTTGCCCGGTTTTGAGGCTAAAAGGTATAGCAGTTCAAATTCCTTTTTAGCTAAAACTATTTTAACACCGCCTTTATAAACCAGGTAAGCTTCACGGTCAATTACCAGGTCGCCTATTTCCAGTTTATTATCGGTAAAGTCCTCGGGAGGGGCATTTCTGCGTAGTATAGCGTTTATGCGGCTTACCAGTGCACGCGGCTTAATAGGTTTTGCTATATAATCATCGGCACCTACGTTAAAACCTGCAATTTCCGAATATTCTTCACTGCGGGCAGTTAAAAATACCATAAAGGTATTTTTAAACTCGGGCATGGTGCGCATAATGCGGCAGGCCTCAATGCCATCCATTTTAGGCATCATAATGTCTAAAACAATCAGGTCGGGTAACGACCTTTTGGCTTCCGTTACCGCTTCCTGACCATTACGGGCCAGAAACACCTGGTAACCTTCCTTCTTTAAATTGTACTCTATCAGCTCTAAAATATCAGGCTCGTCATCAACAATAAGTATTTTTTGTTTTGTAGCGTTGCTCATCACAAATTATTTTTGCATAAAAGTATGTGCTTAAAAGAAGCAAACAGTTAAGTTAATATTAACAAATTGTTAAACGTTACTTTATTTTAACTTTTTATTGAGCCGCACTAAACGTTTTGTTTAAAAAATCTTCAAGTGACTGGCCGGTAATATTTTTAGCTACAATAACTCCCTGTGGATCAATAATAAAATTTGATGGTATGGCATCAATTCTGTAAAGGCTTTCGGTAGGGCCGTCAAAGCGTTTCAAATCCGATCCATGGTTCCATGTTAACTTATCAGCATTGATAGCCTGCTGCCAATCCTCTTTCTTTTCATCAAGCGATATACCTAAAATATTAAATCCTTTTGAATGGAATTTAGCGTATTGCTTAACTACGTTAGGATTTTCATGCCTGCATGGCGCACACCACGATGCCCAAAAATCAAGCATTACGTATTTACCCTTATAGTCAGACAATTTGATGGGTTTACCATCAATACCGGCAATAGTAAAATCAGGAGCTTTATGACCAATTGAAACGGGCTTAATCAACTCAACCTGACGGATAAAATGCTGCACACCCGGGTTATCCTTAAAATCATCCTTAATGGCATCGGCATAAGCAACCATCTGCTGCTCATACTTCATAGGGTCCAAACTGGTCATGGCATAAAATGCAGCTAATGACTTTTTATTGTTGTTGATGAACTTTAAAACTTCTTCGTTTGATGCATCTATATTTTTTTGAAATAAAGGAGCATATTTAGCCGTTAACGAATCAGATTCATGCCCGATAGCTTCAACCTTTGTTTGGTACTCATTAACTAATACGGCATTTTTATCGCCATAATAATTAACTATCTTATTGTATTCTTTTATTTTTTCAGATTCGTCTGATCCTGAAATATCATAAGGATGTTTGGCATCCTTTAAATCAGTGCTAAACTTAATGGTTTCGCCATTTTTAGCAATAACATCAAATACGGCACCACCTAAACGCAGTTTATACAGGTTTGGGTATGGGGCTTTATGCTTAAAACTGAAATTATCATTAGTAATTGCAGTTGAGTCGACAACACTTATGCTGCTGCTATCGGCCTCAAGCAAATAGGCCATTTTAACATTTTCCGGATTTTTTATAGTGCCCGATATGGTAAAGGTTGATTTATCTGTACATGAATATACAAGCCCTGACAATGCTGCGAGTGCCAGTAGCGCAAAACGGTTTTTCATATTTAATGATTAGCTATATACAGCAAAGATAAACGTATTGGCTTATCTTGACTCTAATTGTTTAATTAAAAGCTGATTAGTTTTTTGCGGGTCGATCTTGCCTTTTGATAATTTCATGATCTCTCCCATAAACAAACCTACAACACCTTTTTTACCTTTTTGATATTCCTTAACCTTATCGGGGAATTTAGCAATGGCAGCGTTGATATACTCGTCAACCTCATTGGTGTTGGTACTGATCAATAAATTAAGTTCGCCGGCTAATTGCTCGGCTGTTTTATCAGGCGATTTTATTAATGCTGGGAACAACTTATGTGCTGCCACGGTATTGTTAACCAAACCATCATCAACCAGTTTAATTAAACCTGCCAGATTTTTGGGTTGCACTTTGATATCAGCAATATGAACCGAATGCTCGTTAAGATATGATTTTACCGGCCCCATTAATAAATGCACGGCGGCTTTGTGATTGGCTGTATGTTTTATCAGTTCCTCAAAAAACAGGGCCAGTTCTTTATCGGCAGTAATTACGCCTGCGTCATAATCTGAAAGGCCCAATTGGGTAGTATATTTCTGATAAAGCTCGGCAGGTAATGCAGGCATAGCCTGTTTCACCTTAGTAACATAAGCTTCATCCAACATTATCGGCATCAAATCAGGCTCAGGGAAATAGCGGTAATCATTAGCCATTTCCTTTGAACGAAGAACTGATGTTTCGCCGGTATCAGCATTAAAGTTTAAGGTATTTTGGTCGATGTATTCGCCTTTTTCAAGCAAGTTAACCTGGCGGATAAACTCGTGCTCAATAGCGCGCTGAACGTTACGGATAGAGTTCAGATTTTTCACCTCGCAGCGGTTACCAAAGGTAGTTTGGCCCTTTAGGCGAACAGATATATTAGCATCGCAGCGCATACTGCCCTCTTCCATGTTGCCATCGCAGATATCCAGGTAACGTAAGGTTTTACGGATCTCTGTTAAAAACTGTCCCGCTTCCTCAGCGCTGCGCATATCAGGCTCAGATACAATTTCCAGTAATGGTACCCCTGCCCTGTTCAGATCGATAAACGAATCATCACAATGGCTATCGTGCATACTTTTACCGGCATCTTCTTCCATGTGGATATGATGGATAGCCAGTTTTTTTGATGAGCCATCTGCCAGTTTAACGGTAATATAACCACCCAGACATACCGGGTGCTGATCCTGCGTTATCTGGTAACCTTTGGGCAAATCGGCGTAGAAATAGTTTTTACGGGCAAAGGTATTATTCAGATTAATGGTACAGTTGCAGGCCAAACCCATTTTTACGGCATACTCCACCGCTTTTTTATTGATGCGCGGCAGGGTACCCGGGTGGCCCAATGATATGGCACTGATATGATGGTTAGGTTCGGCGCCAAAAGCTGCCGAATCTGAAGAAAACATTTTGCTTGAAGTTGATAGTTGCGCGTGTACCTCTAACCCTACAACTACTTCATACTTTTGGCTTATTTCTTCTGCAACAACTGTCATAAATTATAATACAAGCTATATTTTGCCCGATGATTAAACGCCAAATATAATATTTTACAATTAACCTGCTAAGGTTTTTACTCACCCGGACATCGCTACGCTCGTCCACCCTCTCTTCGCCTTTGGCGTAAAGAGGGTTTTGTGCGGTTCCCTCCCAACGGGAGGGTGCAGGGAGGGTCTGTTCGCTACTTACCCCTTCCTCCTCCTTCCCAAGGGGAAGGATTTCCCGCGAAGCCCGGCTTTAGAAATAAGACTTACGAAGTTTTAAAAAACTTCGTAAGTCTATAATTTATTATTTTATAAAATCTTTGGCCTTTACCAGTACATTATCTAACCCGCTAACATCACTACCACCTGCAGTAGCATAAAACGGCTGACCGCCACCGCCACCTTTTACTTCTTTAGCCAGTTCTTTTACGATATTACCTGCATGCAAGCCTTTATCCTTTACCAGGTTTTCGGTTATCATTACGGTGATGTTAGGTTTACCGTCAATATCGGCAGCTAAAACTAAAAACAGATCGCTTACAATATCCTTTAGCTGATAGGCCAGGTTTTTAATGGCATCAGCATTAGGTAACTGTACTTTTTGGGCGATGAAATTAACGCCGTTTATCTGCTCAGCTTTTTGAGCCAGTTCTGTTTTTAAGCCTGATGATTTCTCCAGCACGCTTTTTTCAATCTCCTTTTTCAGGCGGGTGTTTTCGTCCAGTAAACTCTCGATACTTTTTGAGATATCTTTAGGGTTTTTCAATAACTCTTTAACCTGATTTACTAAATTAACCTGGTTATTGATGTATAATTCGGCAGCTATACCGGTAATGGCTTCAATACGCCGTACGCCTGCGGCAACAGCGCTTTCGGCAATTATTTTAAAGAAACCGATATGCCCTGTAGCTTTAATATGCGTACCGCCGCAAAGCTCTTTCGAGAATTTTTCGTCAAAAGTGATCACCCGCACAAAATCGCCATACTTTTCGCCGAACAGTGCGGTTACACCGCTGCTGATGGCTACATCATAAGCCACATTGCGTTCCTCTTTCAGCGGAATATTTTCGCGAACTTTTTCGTTTACAATAGATTCGATCTGCGCCAGTTCCTCATCGGTAACTTTGGCAAAGTGCGAAAAGTCGAACCTTAAATATTCTGCATTTACTAATGAGCCTTTTTGGTTTACATGGCTGCCCAATACCTGTTTCATAGCGGCGTGCAGCAAATGCGTGGCGCTATGGTTGTTCATGATATTGGCACGACGCTGCTGGTTAACAATGGCTGTTAAGGCATCGTCAATATCTTCAGGCAGTTTATCTACAAAATGCACAATAAGTCCGTTCTCCTTTTTGGTATCGGTAACATCTACAACCTCCCCATCCGGGAAAACCAGCTCGCCGGTATCGCCTACCTGACCACCGCTTTCGGCATAAAACGGCGTTTTATCCAAAACTATCTGGTACTGCTCCTTGCCTTTTGCGGTTACCTTACGGTATTTAACCACATGGGCAACAGTTTCGGTCTCGTCGTAACCGGTAAACTCTACCGTATCATCATCTTTTAAAATCACCCAGTCGCCAGTATCAATAGCAGTGGCAGCGCGTGAGCGGGCTTTTTGTTGCTGAAGTTCGGCCTCAAACCCTGCAATATCTACAGTTAAGCCTTCCTCGCGTGCCATTAGTTCTGTCAAGTCGATCGGAAAACCATAAGTATCTGAAAGCTCAAAAGCTGCGGCACCGGTAATCACTTTATCACCTGCAGCAACAACATCCTTAAATTTCCTGATGCCTGATGATAATGTTCTTAAAAAGCTTTGCTCCTCTTCCAATATCACCTTCTGCACAAAATCCTTCTGGTTGTATAATTCATCAAACACACCTTTAAACTGCCCGGCCAGCAAAGGCACTAATTGGTTTAAAAATGGCTCCTTAAACTCCAAATATTGATAGGAATACCTTACCGCCCTGCGTAATATACGGCGGATAACATAACCCGCTTTATTGTTGGATGGCAACTGCCCGTCAGCAATGGCAAAGCTTACCGCACGGATATGGTCGGCCAGTACGCGCATGGCTACAGCAATATTCCAATCGGCATCACCGGGAACTGCAGCGGCATTATATTTTTTTCCTGACTTTTGAGCGATAAAGTCGATAGTATTTGAAAACACATCGCTATCATAATTACTTTGCTTGCCCTGTATCACCCGCACCAAACGCTCAAAACCCATTCCTGTATCCACATGCTGGGCAGGCAATGGCTGTAATGATCCGTTTTTTAAGCGGTTAAACTGCATGAACACATTGTTCCATATCTCAATAACCTGCGGGTCATCGGCATTTACTAATGTAGCACCGCTAACTTTTGCACGTTCCGCATCGCTACGGTTATCGTAATGTATCTCCGAGCATGGACCGCAAGGACCGGTCTCGCCCATTTCCCAAAAATTATCCTTTTTATTACCTAACAGAATATGGTCCTCGGGCACAACTAATTTCCAAAAATCATAAGCTTCCTGATCTTTAGGCAAGCCCTCTTTTTCGTCACCCTCGAAAATGGTAACATACAGTCGACTTTTATCAATTTTATAAACTTCGGTAAGCAGTTCCCAACTCCATTCAATAGCTTCCTTTTTAAAATAATCGCCAAAGCTCCAGTTGCCCAGCATCTCGAACATGGTATGATGATAGGTATCGATACCCACCTCTTCCAGATCATTATGCTTACCCGAAACACGTAAGCAGCGTTGTGTATCAGCCACACGCGGCGATTTTGCCGGAGCCTCGCCTAAAAAAATATCTTTAAACTGGTTCATCCCCGCGTTGGTAAACATCAGCGTAGGATCGTTTTTAACAACTATAGGTGCCGAAGGAACTATAGTATGCCCCTTTGAAGCAAAAAAATCAAGAAAAGCCTGTCGTATTTGGTTAGCAGTCATGAGGCAAAGATAAAGTTTTAAAGGATTTTTATTCTCTCAAATGTCATTTCGAACGGGGTACGAGGAGAAATCTTTTACGCGTGACACTTAGCGCTTTTTTAAGATTTCTCACTACGTTTCGAAATGACAGTTTTAAATCCGAAATTATCCCATACATTTGTTTAATTATGCCTTACAAAGAACGCGAGATCAATAAACTATACTACACCATGGGTGAAGTGGCGGCTATGTTTGATGTAAACACATCGCTCATCAGGTTTTATGAAAAAGAGTTTGATGTACTTAAACCAAAAAAAAATAAAAAAGGCAACCGCCTGTTTACCCCCGAGGACCTGGAGAACCTACGTGTTATTTTCCATTTGATACGTGATAAGGGTTATACTCTAAACGGCGCTAAAGAACATTTGAAAAATAACCTGGGTGATACTAAAGATAATCAGCGTGTTATTGATTCGTTGGAGAACCTAAAGAAGTTTTTGTTAGAGGTTAGAGACGCCCTCTAACTTCTTGTCATTGCGAGGGGGAACGGCGTGGCCGCCGGCGAGCGAAGCAATCGCCTCGCGTTCATAATCAAGCGACGAGATTGCTTCATATGCTCATTTCCTCCCACATCCCATTCGCAATGACAGTGTAGATTATAGGATTAATTTGTATTTTGGTTTCAAATTAACCTATCGCAATGTTAGCCAACCATAA
>JAICMD010000078.1 GCA_025929405.1 Mucilaginibacter sp.
CAACCCTGTTAAAAGTTTACGAAGCGAATAAACCGATCTTATCATGATAAAAAACTATATCAAAATAGCCTGGCGAAACTTAACAAGGAATAAGTTTTATAGCCTGATAAATATTGGCGGCCTTGCCATTGGCATGACGGTAAGCTTTATGTTGCTGCTGTACGTTTATAATGAGTTTAGTTTTGATAAGTTCAATGTAAATAGCGATAGATTATACAGGGTTTTAATAAATCGTTTGAGTAACAATGATACTGATACCGGTACGCCTACACCTGTTCAGCTTGGGCCAATTATTGAGAAGGATATACCTGAAATAGAAAAAACTGCGCGCGCCAGTGCGAGTTATGATGTTTTATTTAATTACCGGGATAAAGGCATAAAGCTTAAAATGATGGCTGCAGATGAATCGCTGTTGGATATGTTTAGCTTTGATTTTATTTACGGTAATCGTCGTAATGCGTTTGCCAATGTGTCTTCAATAGTGCTTACGCAAACAGCCGCTAAAGCATTATTTGGTAACGTTGACCCATTAGGTAAGGTTATAAAATTTGATAACAAATATCCTTTAAAAGTAAGCGCCGTAATAAAGGATAATCCACAAAATTCATCATTTACTTTTAAGGTACTTATTTCATGGCAAACATACACTGTCCAGCAACAATGGATAAAAACATCAGCATGGGGTAACTACAATTTTGATACGTATGCTATGCTTAAACCCTCGGCTTCGTTGGCGAGCGTTAATGCTAAATTAAAAAACATAATTGCGCATTACGATCCTGATAATAAGGCCAACCAGGCATTTTTATACCCTTTTACCCGTTATCATTTATACAGTACATTTAAAAATGGTGTAAATGCAGGCGGCGATATTGAGTATGTGCAATTATTTATGTGGCTGGGCGTAGGCATATTATTAATTGCCTGCATAAATTTCATGAACCTGAGCACCGCCCGGTCCGAGCGGCGCGCGCGCGAAGTAGGTGTTCGCAAAGCTATAGGCGCACGAAGATTTGCCTTAATATACCAGTTTATGAGCGAATCGGTAATAATGGCCTTTTTTGCTTTGCTTGTATCACTATTATTAATGGTGGTGTTGCTTCCCGTGTTCAACAATACTATCAATATACAATTACGCTTTCCTTATAGTAATATTTATGCCTGGCTTGCTGTGCTTGGTGTTACTTTATTAACAGGCTTAATTGCAGGCAGCTACCCTGCTCTTTTCCTGTCATCGTTTAATCCGGTTAAGGTGTTAAAAGGACAATTTGAGGCCGGCAAAGCCACAATAAAGCCAAGGCATGTGTTGGTGATAATTCAATTTACCTTTACAACGTGCCTCATATTATCAAGCATATTTATTTATAAGCAGATAAGTTATATAAAAAATAGGCCGGTAGGTTACAATCAAAATAATCTTATTGAACTACCTGTTGAGGGTAAGCTTTTAAATCAATTTGAAAGCTTCAGGCAGGATGCTTTAAATTCAGGAGCTGTTACTGACGGTGCCATAACATCAGGAACTATGGCTAATATTAACGGCGCCACATGGAATGTTATATGGCCGGGGCAATTACCGGGAGAAGATAAACTGCCTATTGATCAAATGGTGGTTACTTATCACTTTACAAGCACTTATGGTTTAACAATTGCCCAAGGGCGTGATTTTGATAAGGCATATCCGTCAGATAGTAGTGCTGTCATTTTAAATGAAGCGGCAGTAAAAATGATGCGCCTTAAAGAACCGCTGGGTCAATTGGTAAAATGGCAAGGTAAACTGCGAACGGTAGTTGGCGTAGTTAAAAATTTTGTATGGGGATCGCCTTATGAACCTGTAAAACCTGCCATAATAGGTTTTATGAAAGAGTGGATCGACAACATTGGGTTAAGGTTAAACCCCAAAATGCCTGTATCAAAATCATTGTCCATATTACAGGCTATCTATAAAAAGTATAATCCTGATTATCCTTTTGAATACAAATTTATTGACGAAAGATTTGATAAAAAATTTAAAACCGAAAAATTGCTGGGTACGATGTCGGTAGGCTTTACTTGCTTGGCCATAGTTGTTTCATGCCTGGGTTTGTTTGGCCTGGCCCTTTTTAGCGCCGAACAACGTAAAAAAGAAATAAGTATACGTAAAGTTCTGGGTGCCAGTATCAGTAGTTTATGGTTCAATATGTCCGGGCAATTTATTCAGTTGGTACTGGCAGCATTTCTAATTGGTTCGGCTATAAGTTGGTATTATATAAACCAGTGGCTGGGTAAATATACTTATCATACACCATTGAGTATGTGGGTATTTGGTGTTACGCTGTTAGCAAGCTTAATGCTGTGTTTAATTGCGGTGAGCTTCCAGGCGGTAAAAGCTGCTTTAACCAGCCCGGTAAAAAACTTAAAAAGCGAATAAACCTAAACCTTATCATGATAAAAAATTATTTAAAAATAGCTTGGCGCAGTATATGGAAGCATAAAGCTTATTCCATTATTAACATTGCCGGATTAAGCATTGGCCTTACCGCCTGTTTAATTGTGGCTACGGTAGTGTTTGATGAGTTGTCTTATGATCGCCAATGGAGTAAAGGGAATGATATCTACAGGGTATTATCATCAAGAAGTTCATTAAAAGGCGAAACGCTGCGGCCGGAAACAATTACAGCATTTGGCCCGTCACTAAAAAAAGATTTCCCCGAGGTTGTTGATTATTGCCGGATGCACTTAAGTGATAACAATTTTAAATTGGGTACCGAAAAACAGGGCATACCTATAACCTACCTCAGTGCCGAGCCGTCTGTATGGAATTTTCTGGATTTAAAAATAATGGCGGGTCAGCCTAAAGCAATAGTAAAAGGCTATAAAAACCTGATCATATCAGCAAAGCTATCAAAATTATATTTTAACAATACAGATCCTGTAGGGAAAGTTATTACCTCTGTACCGCAATTTGGCAAACCGGAAAAATATTTAATTACTGGTGTTATTGCTGATATTCCGCGTAATACACATTTACGCGCCGATGCTATAGTTATTGCCGACTATCCACCCAACTGGGATGTTATGCAGCCAAAGCATGGTGGCACCAGTTTTTTAACACAATATTTCTTGTTAAAACCAGGCACATCGATAACGGCTTTTACCCAAAAGGTAAATGCCACCTATGCCAAGCTTACAAATAGCATGGCGGCCGACTATACCTACCGGTTTCAGCCTATCAAAGATGTTTATTTACGATCTGATTTTGAGCAAAGCGAGGTGCGTGGCAGCATACGTACAGTTTATATTTTTGCAGGCGTAGCGACTTTGCTGCTTTTAATAGCTTGTATAAACTTTGTAAATCTTACTATTTCGCGTGTTTTTAACCGCGCTAAAGAAACAGGTATACGCAAAGTTTTGGGCGCCGAAAAACTACAGCTTATCATCCGTTTTTTAGCCGAATCATTACTGTTTTTTGTTATAGCTTTTGCAATAGCAATTATATTATATCCGCTATTTATAAAACCGGTTCAAACCTATCTGGGCCACAAACTGGTGCTTAATTTATATAATACCTCATTTTTAGTTTTAACAATTTGCTGTGTTTTATTTGTAAGCCTGCTTACGGGCCTATATCCGGCGTGGTATTTATCACGCCCGCGGCCAGTGGTAATTTTACGTGATAAATTATCCCGCGGGGTTCAATTAAATTTCCTGAAAAAGTGTTTGGTAGTGGGGCAGTTTGTTATATCGGCAACTATAATTTTGATTACGCTGGTAGTGCATAATCAGCTTAGTTATATTAACAAAAAAGATTTAGGGTATGACAAAAATAATTTGCTTAGTGTTGATTTTAGTAACTGGGGTACAAAAGGCGCTGATTTTAAGCAAAATGTAAAACACATTCCTGGGGTAGAAAATGTAAGTATTGCCAACTGGAGCCCATCCCGCGCCCCGTTTAGCATGTCAAACGAAGTGACTATACCGGGTGAGAAAGAAAAAACCACCGTTTACTTTATCAATGGGGATATTGACCTTGTGGCCACTTTAAAATTTAAACTAAAAAACGGCCGGTTGCTTACACCAAGCTTTGCATCTGATGTTATGGATTCAGACTCAATATTTGGTACCAGCATTAAAACGCGTGAATTGATACAACGGCGGTCTATTTTGGCTACCAGTTATACTGCAAATTTGTTATCTGTAAAGTTGAATAACCCCGTTTTAAAGGTTGAAGGCATACCGGTTGGAGTAATTGAAGATTTTAACAACGAGTCGTTACATTCTAAACTTAAACCAATATTTATACAGGCAGATACCAATATCACCGCAGGGTACATGTTAGTACGCGTAAAACCCGGCACAGCAAAAGCCGTTTTAACAAATCTCAATAAATTATATAAAGCCTATTATCCGGATAATATTTTAAAATATGATTGGGTAGACGAATTGTTAGATAAACAATACCAGGCCGAACATAAATTGCAGCAACTGTTTACATGCTTTAGCTTTCTGATCATCTTTTTGGCTTGTTTAGGTTTGTTTGGCCTGGTAAGTTTTACTGCCAGCCAGCGGCTTAAAGAGATAAGTATACGTAAAGTATTAGGCGCAGATGTTAACAGCATACTAATGCTTATTTCAAAAGATTATTTGTTGCTGGTAATTATTGCTATTGTTATAGCCTCGCCAATAGCCTGGTATTTTATACAGCAATGGCTGCAGAATTTTGCTTACCGTGTAAATGTAAGCTGGTGGGTATTTGCTTTAACCGCATTTATAACTCTGTTAATAGCTTTTATTACCATTAGCTTTCAATCATTAAAGGCGGCATTAGCCAATCCTGTTAAAAGTTTACGAAGTGAATAATTAACCTGAACACTGTCATGATAAAAAATTATTTCAAAATAGCTTTCAGAAGTTTAATTCGGGATAAAACTTTTTCTATATTAAATATTGCAGGATTGGCCGTAGGCCTGGCAAGCGTATTTATGATCATTGCTTATGTGCGGTATGAATTATCATACGACAAAAGCTACAGCAACCATACGCGTGTTTACCGGCTTTTACAGGAAAGTAAAATTTTATCGACCAATGAATTTAGAGTATATACACCCATAGGTTTGGCCGAAACTTTTAAAAAGGAATTTCCGGGTATAAGTAGTTTTAGCATTGTTAATGTTGGTCAGTCACAGTTTAAATATCATAATGAAATAGTAAGCCTTAAAAATATTTCAGGGGGCATTGATTTTTTTAAGCTCTTTAATTTTACGTTTATAAGCGGCAATCCTGCAACGGCTCTTAAATATCCTGAAAGTATAGTTATAACCGAAACTGTAGCAAAGAAATTTTTTGCCGGTAAAAATCCTGTAGGCGGTTATTTAACAGATAATAACGGGCGACAGAAACTCATCACAGCGGTAATTAAAGATATACCGGCCAGCACCCATATCAATGGCGAAGTAATAACATCGTTAAACTCTTCTTATTATTTAAAGGAAAATTTTAACTGGGGTGCTTACAACTCAGCAGCACAATACATATTATTAAATAAAGACGTAGATGCTAAAAAAGTAGAAGCTTCTTTTAAATCTATTTACAAAAAATATAATTTCCCTAAAGGTGTTATCATACACTTGCAACCTGTAACTGATATTCACCTACAGTCGCATGCGCAGGATGAGTTGATGCCTAACAGCGATATAAAATACATCTATATATTCTCGTCTATTGCATTTTTAATATTGGTTATTGCCTGTATCAATTATATTAATTTAACTACTGCACGTTCATTACGTCGTGCGCGCGAGATTGGTTTGCGTAAGGTGCTTGGCGCCATGAAAAAGCAACTCATAATTCAATTTCTTACCGAATCTTTTTTGTTTTTTTTACTTGGTACGTTGCTGGCCATATTAATTGCTTATGCTGTATGGCCATACTTTTCGGCAAAGGTTACTTTGTACCAGCAACCCCTGCCTTTATTTGATATTAATTTATTACTAATAGCAATTTTAATTTGTGTTATAGGCGGATTATTATCCGGAGCTTACCCGGCTTTCTTTTTATCATCATTACAACCGGTTAAGGTATTAAAAGGCTTGTCAAAATATGGCATAAACATAAGTATGCGTAAAACGCTGGTGGTAATGCAGTTTGTAATTTCGGGCGTATTGATCACCTCAACCATTGTAGTGCATCAACAGCTTAATTATGTTAGCAATGCACGCCTGGGTTTTAATAAGGATAATTTAATAAGCATTCCTTTTTATACATCTAAAAACCATGTAGATGCATTTAAACATGAACTTAATCAAAACAGCAGTATACATTCTGTAACTGTAGCTTCTTGGCACATTGGCCAGCACTATGGTGCAATGTCAAGTATGAAGGATGAAAAAGATAGCACTAAACTGCTTAAATTTCAATTTGTTGATGCCGACCTTGATTTTATAAAGACGTTGGATATACAGATTACATCAGGCAGAAATTTTTCAAACTCATACGCTGCGGATGTACTTAGACTTGATTCGTTATTTAGGATACCCGGAGCAATGACCACTGATGTATTAGCTTCAAAATCAATTATTTTAAATCAGGAAGCAGTTAAATTATTAGGCCTTAAGCATGTTGAAGGTACAGTATTAAAACTGGGGGCATTACAGGGTACCGTAATAGGTACAGTGCAGGACTTTAACGGGTTAACATTGCACGAAAAGATACCTGCCGTAGTAATCAGGTGTAGTAGGAAAGTTGAGCTTGGGCAAATGTATATTCGGATTTCTCCTGCTAATACACATGCAACCATAGCTTATATTGAAAATCAATGGAAGAAATTTTATCCTGAATATCGCTTTGATTTTTCATTCGTTGACGACGATCTTCAGGCATTGTACACTGCCGATAAAAGATTAGGCGCATTGTTTGGCATCTTCTCAATGTTGGCCATATTTATTTCATGCCTGGGTTTATTTGGCCTGATATCATTAACAGTACAAAACAGGGTTAAAGAAATAGGGGTGCGCAAAGTGCTTGGCGCAAGTGTTTTTAATATAACCCATCTTATATCTAAAGATTTTTTAAAGCTGGTTATACTGTCATTTATAATTTCATCACCAATTGCATGGTATGTAATGACCAAATGGCTACAAAGTTTTGCCTACCGTATAAATATTGAGTGGTGGGTATTTTTATTGGCCTGCTTGCTGGCTGTAGTTATATCATTGGTTACTCTAAGCTTTCAAACCATCAAAGCTGCTATTGCCAATCCCGTTAAAAGTTTACGCAGTGAATAAATAACCGAACCCTGTCATGATTAAAAATTATTTCAAAATAGCTTATCGCTCCCTTGTTAAAAACAAAGGGTTTACAGCTATAAATATTTTAGGCCTGGCTTTAGGTTTGGCCGCGTGTTTATTAATTATTTTTTACGTGGTTGATGAGTTGAGCTATGATAGATATAATGTAAATGCAGATAGAATATACAGGGTAGATGAAGATTTGAAATTAGGAAATAATAAAGTTCAGTATGCAGTTGCCATGCCGCCGCTCGCAAAAACTTTAATAAATGATTTTCCGCAGGTAGAAAATGCAGTAAGGTTAAAAAAAGCCGCTATATCTGTTAAAAAGGGAGATGAATATTTAGCGGAAAATAATGTGGTATTTGCCGACCCTTCTGTATTTGATGTATTTACTTTACCATTAATTTACGGTAATAAAGCATCTCTTTTAAAAGATCCCAATACAGTTGTAATTTCGGCGTCAGCAGCACTTAAATATTTCAATAAGTTAAATGTAATAGGCCAGCAGTTAACCGTTCCAAACTATGCTACTTTAAAAATAACCGGTGTAATAAAAGATATGCCGGAGCAATCACATTTTCGTGCTGATTTTTTAATGGCGATGGCTTCGTGGCCCGATAGCCGCACAAATGAATGGCTTCGAAGCGATTATAATACTTATGTTTTGTTGCGTAAAGGAGCTGATTATAAAAGCTTGGAAAACAGCTTTCCGCAATTGTTAAGAAAGTATAGCGGGGAAGAAATGCAGAAAGCGGTAGGAATGAACATAAACGATTTTGAGAAAAGCGGTAGTTATTTCAGGATGAGTTTAATGCCGCTAACGGATATACACCTGCATTCAAACTTAACCGGTGAACTTGGAGCCAATGGCACCACACAATACATATATATATTTTCGGCCATAGCTGTTTTTATTTTGATAATAGCGTGTGTAAACTTCATGAATTTGTCTACCGCAAGATCTGCAAACCGGGCACGCGAAGTAGGGGTGCGTAAAGTGTTAGGCTCGCCACGTAAATACCTGATAATTCAATTTTTAACAGAATCGGTACTGGTTACTTTTGCGGCAACGCTTATAGCCATTGCAGCTGTTGTATTATTGCTCCCCTCATTTAACAGCCTGGCCAATAAAAATATTGTTATTAATGTATATGCATTAAACTGGTTGGTGCCAACATTACTTTCAGGTGTATTATTGATAGGTTTTTTAGCCGGGGCATATCCGGCGCTATTCTTATCTGCCTTTCAACCGGGAGCTGTACTTAAAGGTAGAATAGCAAACGGTTTTAAAGGAAGCAGTATACGCAGTTTCCTGGTGGTTTTTCAGTTTGCTATATCTATATTTCTTATTATAGGTACATTGGTTATTTACAGCCAGTTAAAATATATACAAAACCACGACGTGGGTTATAACCGTGATCAGGTTTTAATACTACAAAATGCCTGGGCATTACGTAATCAGGCTAAAACATTTAAACAGGAGGTACAACAATTGCCCGGTGTAGTAAATGCTACTTTAACCGGCTTTTTGCCAACATCTCAAAATCGCAATACATCTATTTTTTGTAAGGATGCCAGTAAGGATCCTAAAAAAGAAATATTTCCGCAAGCCTGGCGCATTGATGAAGATTATATAAAAACGTTAGGCATGAAAATGGTAAAAGGCCGCCCTTTTTCGGCTCAGATGCCTACCGATTCAAACGCCCTGCTAATTAATGAAACAGCCGCTAAATTTTTAGGCTTTGCTGATCCCGTAAATAAAACGCTGTATCAGCAAAACGGCGATACAATGAAACCATACACTATAATAGGCGTAGTTAAGGATTTTAATTTTAACTCGCTGCGTCAAAACATTACACCAGTAGTAATGCTGCTAAGTACAGATAATAGCAATATGGCCATTCGTGTACAAACGGCTAATATTCATGGGCTGCTTGCTCAAATTGAAAATAAATGGAAGGCCATTGCTCCGCATGCACAATTTAAGTATTCATTTATGGATGATGATTTTGATGCTATTTACCGTACCGAACAAAGAATGGGGAAAATATTTTTCATATTCACCTCATTGGCCATTGTTATTGCCTGCCTTGGTTTGTTTGGTTTAGCAACCTATGCAGCAGAACAACGCAGCAAAGAAATAAGCATACGCAAAGTTTTAGGGGCAAGTATTGCAAATATTACCACAATGCTATCGGTTGATTTTATAAAACTGATATTTATTGCTATGCTGATTGCATTACCCGCTGCCTGGTATATTATGCACCAATGGCTGCAAAACTTTGCTTATCGTACCAATATAGATTGGTGGATATTAGCTGTGGCGGGGATATTAGCTATCCTTATTGCTTTTATCACAATAAGTTTTCAATCCGTTAAGGCTGCGCTTACCAATCCGGTTAAAAGTTTAAAAAACGAATAATTATTATGGTAAAAAACTATTTTAAAATAGCCTGGCGAAATATTATTAACAGGAAGTTTTACACCCTTTTAAATATTGGCGGGTTGGCAGTTGCTATAAGCTGCTGTATATTAATTTACGTTTTTTCAAGCTATAATTTAAGCTTTGATACCTATCATAACAACGCAAATAATATTTTCAGACTGGTTTATGAATTGCACCTTGATAAAACAGAATACGATAAAGGTGCATCCTTTGCCGAATTTAAAACCCTTAAAACTACTGTTCCGCAGGTACAGGATGCAGCATTTTCTGTTGATAAGCAAAGTTTTGTAATAACCGTTAATGATAATATAAACAAGCTCTTTAAAGAAGATAAAAACGTTGCATTTACCAATGCCGACTGGTTCAGGCTGTTTAAATACAATTTGATTGCAGGTAATGCCAATGAGTTAAACCAGCCGGGCAGCATGGTTATAAGAGAAAAAGTTGCCAGAAAATATTATGGTAATATTGATGTAATTGGCAAAACACTGCAGGTTAATAATAAACCGTTTAAAATTACAGGTCTGATTGCTGACGGCCCCGGCAATACTGATCTTAAATCAGAGATCTATTTGTCTTTAGGTTCCATCAGTTATTTAATGCCGTTGTGGGATAAAAACTTTTATACAGATTGGGGTTATATAAATTCTACAAATAATGCTTATGTAATGCTTCATAATGCCCGTGAAAAGAATATTGTTGAATCTGAATTATCAGCATTAACAATAAAGCGTATGGGCGAGCAGGGTGCAAAATATTACAGGTTTAAATTATTGCCATTAAACCAGGCTCATTTTGATACACGTTATGGCGGAACCGTTCAAAAATCGCTTTTATGGAACCTGCTTATAATAGGCATACTCATTATTTGTATTGCCATATTTAATTATACCAACATAACTATTGCACAACAAACCAGGCGGGTAACGGAAATAGCAACACGAAAAGTTTTGGGTGGCTCAACCAGGCAGATCTTTATGCAGTTTATTACAGAATCGCTGGTTATTTCTATTATATCAATATTGGTTTCGGTTGTTTTAATAATTCTGCTATTACCTGTGGCTAACCGGTGTTTGTTTGGTAATGAGCCAGTTTATATCATTTCATATACTAAGCTTGTAGGATTTTCTATTATAGTATTGTTTGTTATAACATTAGGTACAGGTGTTTACCCCGCCCTGGTATTAAGCAGGATAAGCATCATACAAGCACTGAAAAATAAGGCAATTGGCTTCTCGGCAGCATCTGGAAGTAAAATATTGGTTGTTTTTCAAAACGTGGTTACACAGGCATTAATAATATGCACCATAGTTATTATCATACAGGTACATTTTTTAAGGAATACTGACATCGGGTTTGACAGAAAATCGGTGATTACGATTCCTGTAGGTCAATTATCGGCTTCGCAAAAAGAACAATTCGGCCAAAACCTGCGGCAACTAGCTACAGTACAATCGTTTAGTTTTTGCAATAAAGCGCCCTCAAGCGATAGTCAGCGCGGAGCCACTTTTCAATATAACAATCGTACAAATTGGGAGAAGATTCCTGCTCGCTTTGCCATCGGCGACTCGGCCTATTGCAAAACATTCGGCCTGAAAATTATTGCAGGCAGGAATTTGCACAGTAGTGCTGCAATACCCGAATATTTGGTGAATGAAACTATGGCTACCTTTCTGGAAGGTAAAAACAAAGAAGCAGTTATTGGCAAATCATTATTACCCGGCGATCATAAAGGCGTAATTGTAGGTGTAGTTAAAGATTTTAATACAAAATCGCTGATTGAGCCTATTGAACCGTCTGTTATTTTGCAGGATACCGTTTTACAAACCACCCTGGCTGTAAAGCTATCAGGCAGTCAAACAAAAGCTACACTAAATAGCATCCGTCAAATCTTTAATAACACATTACCTCAACAAGTATTTAGCTACCAGTTTGTTGACGAACAAATAGCAGACTTGTATAAAAAAGAGGATGTGCAGCAAAAGTTAATTTGGCTGGCTTCGTCGGTAGCAATATTAATTAGCTCATTAGGGTTGATAGGCTTGGTTTCATTGGCCGTAGCCCAACGCACCAAAGAGGTTGGCATACGTAAAGTGCTTGGAGCCACAATTGCGCAAATAAGCTTTATGCTATCTAATGATTTTATGCGGTTGGTGCTGTTATCGTTTATAATTGCAGCACCCGCATCTTATTACCTGATGAGCAACTGGCTGCAAAACTTTGCTTATCATATCCATATTAGTTGGTGGATATTTGCGTTGGCGGGTATTATAGCCATTTTGGTAGCCGTAATTACCATTGGTTTTCAAACTATTAAAGCCGCCATTACCAATCCTGTAAAAAGTTTAAAAAGCGAATAATATGAATACTAAGTACTTGATTATAATTTTAATAGCTTTAATTGGAAGAAGTGCTTTGGCGCAGCAAAATACTGTAAGTTATAACCTGTCAAAACTATTATCATCCAATCGGTTTAGTACTACCAACCGTAAAATAGCTGCGTTGCCTAATTATGAAAAGGATGGCGTTTTACTTTCTTCCGATGCAGGTGAAGGCATGGCCTGGTTAAATGGGGTAACTTTTGGTAATGGTATTATTGAGGTGGATATGCGGGGTAAAAATGTTGAGCAACAAAGCTTTTTGGGCATAGCTTTTCACGGTCTTCATGATACCAAAACAACAGATGTAATTTATTTTCGACCTTTTAATTTCCTGGCTGCAGATTCAGTTAAACGAAGCCATTCTATACAGTATGCCTCACATCCCGAATATCCTTGGCAGGTATTGCGCGAAAAGTTTAATGGTAAATATGAAAGACCTATAAAACCAGCACCCGATCCGGATAAATGGTTTCATATTCGTATAGAAGTTAATTACCCCGAAATAAAAGTATTTGTAAATAATAATACCACGCCAAGCATGGTTGCTAAAAAACTTAATGATCGCAAAAGCGGCTTGTTAGGGTTGTGGGTTGGAAATAACTCTGATGGTGCATTTGCCAATCTGAAAGTAACTTTTTTTAAATAAATCATACCAAAACCATGTTATCACTAAAAAACATATCCAAATATTATAACGCCGGAGGCAGTAAAGCTGCTGTGCTGCAAAACATTGATCTTGATATTGAGGAAGGCGAGTTCGTGTCCATTATGGGGCCGTCAGGGTCGGGTAAATCAACGTTGCTTAATATTATAGGCATGTTGGATGAACCATCCGAAGGGTACTATTATTTTATGGACCAGATGGTTCATCAGCTTAAAGAAAAACAACGCTCGGCATTATATAAGAAATACATTGGCTTTGTATTCCAGGCATACCATTTAATTG
>JAICMD010000231.1 GCA_025929405.1 Mucilaginibacter sp.
AACTATGATCTTCTTTATTTTGATCAACAACCTGTTAGGTTTTGTGCCCTTCATCCCGGGTGGTTATAACTTAAACGGTAAAAAAGCGGTTACCTTAACACTAGCTTTTATACCTTAAGTAGTAGTAAACATTAGCGGTAACAAATATTACTGGAAGCACATTTTCAAACCTGATATTCCATTGTGGTTATATCCCATCATGGTACCCGTTGAGATCATTGGTATCATATCTAAACCTTTCGCGTTAATGATTCGTTTGTTCGCTAACATTACAGCGGGCCACATTATTGTGCTAAGCTTAATATCATTAATATTTATTTTTAAAACTATAGCTGTGTCGCCTGCATCGGTAGTGTTCGTGGTATTTATGGATACCATTGAGTTGCTTGTTGCATTTTTGCAGGCTTATATATTTACGATGCTCACCGCCCTTTTTATAGGTATGGCGGTTGAGGAGCATCACCATTAATTTGAATTAATTATCTATTAATATACACGTTTAAACAACAAACAAATGACTGGAAGTATTGCTGCAATTGGTGCAGGTTTAGCTGTAATTGGTGCCGGTATCGGTATCGGACAAATTGGTGGTAAAGCCGTTGAAGGTATTGCCCGCCAGCCTGAAGCCGCCTCTAAAATCCAAACTAACATGATCATCGCTGCTGCACTTGTAGAAGGTGTGGCTCTGTTCGCGGTGGTTGTTGCTATGATTGGCTAATAAGAGAAGAACTAAAAACGGCCCGGAGCGGTTGGCCCCGGGCATGTTTTTAAATCGTTTTTAAATTTAATAGATATAACATTATATAATATATAGATTATGGAATTAGTTACCCCGGAAATTGGGTTGGTTTTTTGGACAACGATATCATTTCTGATATTGCTGTTTATATTGGGCAAATTTGCCTGGAAACCAATTTTAGGTGCCATTAGCGAACGCGAAACTTTTATCGAAGATTCGTTAAGAAAAGCCGAAGCTGCTAAGGATGAAATGTCGCGCTTAACTAATGAGAACGAAGCTTTGTTAAAACAAGCCCGTATAGAGCGCGACCAGATATTGGCCGAAGCTAAAAAAGTTAAGGATCAGATTATCAGCGAAGCTAAAGAAAGCGCACATACCGAAGGCGCACGCATGATTGAGCTTGCCCGTGTTGAAATTAACAACCAGAAAGCTATTGCTATGTCTGATGTTAAAAACCAGGTAGCTACCTTGTCATTAGAGATTGCTGAGAAAATTTTACGCAAGCAATTTGAAGATAGCCAAAAGCAAGACGAGCTGGTGAGCCAGTTATTAAAGGAAGTTAAATTGTAATATCGGATTTCGGATTTTCAATTTCGAATTTAATGAGATTGAAAACCTGAATTTATAAATCCGAAATCGAACATTCGAAATAAAAAGATGTCAGAATTAACCGTAGCATCGAGGTATGCAAAATCATTGATCGATCTGGCTCAGGAGCAAAAAAACCTGGAGGAGATAAACAATGATATGAACTTTTTCCTACGTACCTTAAAATCAAGCCCGCAGTTAAAAGCGGTTTTGGCTAACCCTATTATATCGCATACCAAAAAGCTAAATATACTTGAAGCTATATTTCAATCAAATGTAAATAAGCTTTCAATTGGGTTTTTTAAACTAATGGTGAATAAAGGCCGGGGCGAGGTATTATATGCTACTGCGCAGGAGTTTATTAACCAGTATAATACTTTAAAAGGCATTACCAAAGCTACCGTTGTATCGGCCACAACTTTGTCAGAAGCTAACAAAAACGCTTTATTGGCCGAGGTTAAAGCGGCAGTTGGCGGTGAGGTAATATTGGATGCTAAAACTGACCCATCATTAATTGGTGGTTTTGTACTAAAAGTTGGCGACAGGCAGGTAGATACCAGCATTGCTGCTGATTTAAAGAAAATTAAAAAGGACTTTGCCGCCGGCATAGTTAAATAATTAAAAACAACACTATTAAAAAATTAAACTATGGTAGAGGTAAGACCAGATGAAGTATCGGCAATTTTGCGTCAGCAGTTGGCGGGTTTCAAGTCAGAATCTGAATTAGAAGAAGTAGGTACCGTATTGCAGGTAGGCGACGGTATAGCACGTGTTTACGGATTAACCAAAGTACAATCAGGTGAGCTGGTTGAGTTTGACAATGGCCTGCAAGGCATTGTACTTAACCTTGAAGAAGATAACGTGGGTGTAGTATTGTTAGGTCAGTCTGAAGAAATTAAAGAAGGTGATACCGTAAAACGTACCAACAAAATTGCTTCTATTAAAGTAGGCGAAGGCATGCTTGGCCGCGTTGTTGATACTTTAGGTAACCCTATTGATGGTAAAGGCCCTATCAGCGGGCAAACTTATGATATGCCGTTGGAGCGTAAAGCACCGGGTGTTATCTACCGCCAGCCGGTTACCGAGCCTTTACAAACCGGTATCAAAGCTATCGACGCGATGATCCCTATCGGCCGTGGCCAGCGTGAGTTGGTTATTGGCGACCGCCAGACAGGTAAAACTGCGGTTTGTATTGATACCATCATCAACCAAAAAGAATTTTACGATGCCGGCAAACCGGTTATCTGTATATATGTGGCCTGCGGTCAAAAAGCTTCAACCGTTGCAAACATTGTGCGCGTGTTAGAAGAAACCGGCGCTATGGCTTATTCAATCGTAGTATCTGCATCAGCTTCTGACTCGGCTACTATGCAGTTCTTCTCTCCATTTGCAGGTGCTGCAATTGGCGAGTACTTCCGCGATACAGGTCGCCCGGCATTGATCATCTATGATGACTTGTCAAAACAAGCGGTTGCTTACCGTGAGGTATCGTTATTATTGCGTCGTCCACCAGGCCGTGAGGCTTATCCGGGTGACGTATTTTACCTGCACAGCCGTTTATTGGAGCGTGCCGCTAAGATCAACTCAAATGATTCTATCGCGCAAGCAATGAATGACCTGCCTGAATCAATAAAAGGTATTGTAAAAGGTGGTGGTTCATTAACAGCGCTTCCAATTATCGAAACCCAAGCGGGCGACGTATCAGCCTATATCCCAACCAACGTAATTTCAATTACCGATGGTCAGATATTCTTGGAATCGAACCTGTTTAACGCGGGTGTACGTCCGGCTATTAACGTAGGTATCTCGGTATCACGTGTGGGTGGTAACGCACAGATCAAATCAATGAAAAAAGTTGCAGGTACCCTGAAACTTGACCAGGCACAATACCGCGAGTTAGAAGCCTTCTCAAAATTCGGATCGGATCTGGACGCTTCTACTAAAAACGTACTGGATAAAGGTGCCCGTAACGTGGAGATATTAAAACAAGGTCAGTTTTCGCCGGTAACGGTTGAAAAACAGGTAGCTATTATTTACCTGGGTACCAAAAACCTGATGCGTAATGTGCCAATTAATAAAGTGCGTGAGTTTGAGAGCGAGTTCACTACGCAATTGGAGCAACGTCACCCTGAAACACTTGCTGCATTAAAAGCAGGTAAATTGGACGACCAGGTAACCGGCGTACTGGAAACAGTAGCTAAAGAACTGTCAGGAAGATATAATTAATGTGCAAATGTGCGGATATGCAGATGTGCAAATGATACATCAGCATATCTATACAAATGAACATTTAAGCTTTGAATTATAACATTTGCACATACGCACATTTGCATATCTGCACATCAAAAAAGAATGGCTAATTTAAAAGAAGTAAGAAACAGGATAGGTTCGGTAACCTCAACACAGCAGATAACCAAGGCCATGAAAATGGTGTCGGCAGCTAAGTTGAAACGTGCCACCAATGCCATAGTGCAATTGCGCCCTTATGCCAATAAGTTAAAGGAACTGTTGTCAAATTTATCTTCAAGCCTTGAAGATGGTGCATCACCGTTTTTACAGCAGCGCGAGCCTAACAAGGTGTTGATAGTAGTTGTATCATCAAACCGTGGTTTGGCAGGTGCCTTTAACTCAAACGTTATTAAAACGGCCAATACCTTAATAGCCGAAAAATACAGCGAGCAGTTAAAAGCGGGCAATGTATCTATTGTAAGCATTGGTAAAAAAACACAGGAGTACTATCAGCGTCGTAAATACAATGTTATTGGCAATAATAATGATGTTTACAACAACCTGAACTTTGCCAACGTGTCTTTGATTACCGAAGACATTATGAAAGGCTTTTTAAAAGGGGATTATGACCGTGTTGAATTGGTTTATAATCACTTTAAAAATGCTGCCGTGCAGTTTTTAATTACCGAGCAATTATTGCCGGTACCAAAAGCTGAGGGTCACCACGAAACCAAAACTGCCCAGGTTGATTATATATTGGAACCTTCGAAAGAGGAGATCATTGAGCAACTGATACCAAAAAACATCAGGATACAGGTTTACAAAGCGGTGTTAGATTCAAACGCATCTGAGCATGGTGCACGTATGACTGCGATGGATAAGGCAACTGATAACGCCGGCGAGTTGTTGAAGCAGTTAAAATTGTCATACAACCAAGCCCGCCAGGCAGCCATTACTACCGAGCTTACCGAGATAGTAAGCGGCGCGGCAGCCTTATCAAACGGATAATTTTACTAACCAAATATTTTCAAAGGCTTTCTTAGAGGAAAGCCTTTTTTGTTGGTAATTATCTAACTAAGCGTCGTTACTTACAGTAATGACGTGTAATTAATTTTTTAAGTTATCTATTCGTAATTCGCTAAACATTTTTATTTTTGTGCAAAATAAAAATCATCATTATGAACTCAATGCAGGAAGCAAACTCAGAACGCCATTATATATTAATAGTAATAGCAATAGTTATAGGCCTGGTAGGTGTTTACCTTCGTTTTGCCGATTTTAAACATGCTTCGGCAATAGCCAATGCCATATTAATTGCAGGTGTAGCAGTTTGTTTAAAAGCTGTATTTGCAATACTGAAATAGTCAAAATATTTAACAAAGAAAAGGCCCCAACTTGGGGCCTTTTCTTTGTTAAATATTTTTAGTGAGTAGTGATTGGTTAATCAGCGATTAGTATTATTGATTATAATCAGTGCAATCGATTAATCACTCAAAATCTGTCATCAAAATTCCGCGTTCTTCGGAAAGCGTGGGAAAGGTATCACATCCCTGATATTACCCATGCCGGTAACAAACAGCACCAAACGTTCAAACCCTAAACCAAAACCTGCATGAGGGCAGCCACCAAAACGACGGGTATCCAGATACCACCATAACTCATCTTTAGGAATACCTATCTCATCCATACGTTCTTCCAGCTTCTCTAAACGCTCCTCACGTTGCGAACCGCCTACGATCTCGCCAATACCCGGGAACAATATATCCATGGCTGCAACAGTTTTGCCATCCTCATTTTGGCGCATGTAGAATGATTTGATCTCTTTTGGATAATCAGTAAGGATTACCGGCTTTTTAAAATGCTTCTCTACCAGATAGCGCTCATGCTCTG
>JAICMD010000222.1 GCA_025929405.1 Mucilaginibacter sp.
CCATTTAAGCTATATGATATATAAACTGTAATGCTAAGTTCTGTTCAAATTAATAGTGGCACTTACCGCACTCTAAACCGCCCATCATGGCCTCGGTTACTTTACCGCCTTTTTTAATAAGGTCGTGTACCGCAATCATTTTTTCATAGTAAGCGTTGCCTTTCATGTTAATGTCAGTACGTTTGTGGCACTGTATACACCATTTCATGGTAAGTGGCGAGTATTGGTAAACTTCTTTCATAGTTTCAACCGGGCCATGGCACTGCTGGCATTTAATACCACCAACTTTTACGTGTTGCGAGTGGTTAAAGTAAGCAAAGTCAGGCAGGTTATGTATGCGCACCCATTGTATAGGATGAGCTTTACTTTCATCGTACTTTTGTGTTTCAGGATCATAACCCAAAGCATCATAAATTTTATGAATTTCAGGCGATTCTGTTTTAACTGCTTTGTGGCAGTTCATACAAATGTTTAATGACGGTATTGAAGCATTTTTTGATTTAAATGCGCCGCTATGGCAATACTGGCACTCAATTTTCATGATACCGGCGTGCAACTCGTGCGAGTATTTAATAGGTTGTACCGGTTGGTAACCTGTGTGTACGTTGGTGTTCCAAAGCGTAACCCAAGTCCAGCTACACATTGCAACGGTGCCACATAATATTACAAAGAATACAAACTTTTTATTCTTAGCCAGCTTTTTAAGGCCGGCATATTTATCTGCTTCTTCGCCTTCAGCAACTTCCTCTTCTTCAATAACAATATCTTTGTTTTTTGCCAACAAACGTTCAAGCGTGCCAATAACACGGTTAAGTACCAGTATTACTATAAAGGCAATTACAATAACTGCTACAAGGCCAATTATCATAATATTGCTTGGTCCCTGGTCGGCCGCTGCTGCAGCAGCGCCACCGGCAGCAGGAGCAGCTTTCGCGGCTTCCATCTTTTTCCAGTCGGCACGCACATAAGCAATAATGTCGGCAACATCCCCATCAGCTAACTGCGGGAAGGTTGGCATACCAGTTTGGTTAAACTCGTTATAAATTTTTAAGGCTTTAGGGTCCTTAGCGTTAATTAACGCCTGGTTGTTTTGCACCCAATGCGTTAACCACTTGTCATCGGTTTCTGATGCCATGATGGGGCCTAAAGCCGGGCCGGTTGAACGTACGTCAATTTTATGACAGGCATTACAACCCGAATTTTTAAATAAGCCCTCGCCCTTGGCAGCGTCACCCTGCGCCTGTGCAGAAAACCCCCATACAGCTAAACAGGCAAGCAGTAAAACCGACTTTGAGAATTGTTTAAAAATCAATGAGATACTCCTCATAAAGTGTATATATGCTAAATAATTATTGATTAAAGTTGTTGAAAGTGCCGAAAGACGTGTTAAATCCCCCATTTTTTCAGCCACAAAAGTATAATTTATTACAGTATCGCTGACAAATAAATGACAGTAATAAATAATTTATAATCGTTCTAAATAAATAAAAATAGGCCAAAAAATAGCCTTGAAAATCAACTAAATATGACTTGCACCAGCACCATAATTTACAGCCCTTTATATTTTTTTTATAAACAAGTGATTTTGTTTTTTGTTAGTATCTGCCGTTAAACAGGTAGAAAACCATCGCCGACAAAGAATAAAGACGTTTGCAATAGGAGCGAATTTGATGCAAATAAAGGATCAGAGTAAAACGTAATAAATAACATCATGTATACCCGGTTTGCTTAATATAATAGTGTAACTCGCTTTACATAAATAAGTTGCGATTTAAAATATTATGATATTTACATAATATTATTTAAGTTTAATTAATATTTAAACCCTGCTACCTTGAAAAATGCCATTTTAACCTTATGGCTGCTGGTTTATACTTTAGGCGCGTTTGCCCAGTTAAACTATTACGCTTCGGCGCGATATGATTATTCGGCCGGTTCACAGCCTACTATTGAGTTAGGCAAGGGTAATATTACACAACGTGCAGCATTGGTCATTGCAAATGAAAAACTAAATGGTATTAATATGCTTAGCATAGGCGCAAGCGGTTATGCCGAAATGTTTTGCCTGTTCCGTGCTATACATACCTCGCTTTATTTAAATGGGAATATTTACGTTGTAAAAGATATGTTTTTGGGCCTAAAAGGCGGTATAGCCATTAATGTGCCTATTTATCAATCAATAAGCATACAGGTTACTCAAGGCGTACGCACTTATGATAATGATGCAGGCGGCCTTTTGGTATCATCAGTGGCGTTGAATTACTTTTTTAAGTAACGTGCTCTCCAAATTTTAAAAACAAAAAAGCCTTATGACACAAACTCATAAGGCTGATTATGATTTCCCGGGTAAATCTATTGACCCAATATCCACGCAAATATTAACGGCGCAACTATTGTTGCATCGCTTTCTACAATAAATTTTGGCGTATGTATATCCAGTTTACCCCAGGTTATTTTTTCATTAGGCACTGCGCCTGAGTATGACCCATAAGATGTAGTTGAATCAGATATCTGTCAAAAATAGCTCCAGAAAGGTATCTCAGGCATTTCCATATCCTGATACATCATAGGGACTACGCAAATCGGGAAATCGCCGGCTATACCCCCGCCTATCTGAAAGAAGCCTATACCCTTGCCTGATGAATTTTTAACATACCAATCCGCCAGCCATGCCATATATTCAATACCGCTTTTCATGGTAGTAGCCTTTATTTCGTTTTTAATAACATAAGATGCAAAGATGTTGCCCATAGTGCTATCCTCCCAGCCGGGTACAACAATTGGCAGGTTTTTTTGAGCAGCGGCCAGCATCCATGAGTTTGCAGGATCAATTTCATAATACTGTTCCAGGTCGCCGCTTAACAGCATTTTATACATATACTCATGCGGAAAATAACGCTCACCGGCATCGTCAGCGTCTTTCCATAATTTATGAATATGTTTTTGTAAACGGCGGAAGGCTTCTTCTTCTGGTATACAGGTATCAGTTACACGGTTATAATGGTTCTCTAATAAATCCCATTCATCCTGCGGACTCAAATCACGGTAGTTAGGTACCCTTTTATAATGCGAATGCGCAACAAGGTTCATAATATCTTCCTCAAGGTTAGCGCCGGTGCATGATATGATGGCAATTTTATCCTGCCTTATCATCTCGGCTAATGATATGCCCAACTCAGCAGTGCTCATAGCGCCTGCAAGGGTAACCATCATTTTACCACCTTCAAGCAGATGGGTTTCATAACCTTTAGCTGCATCCATTAATGCTGCGGCATTAAAATGCAGGTAATTTTTTTCGATAAACTGAGATATAGGGCCTTTTGCGTTGCTCATTTTAGTAAATTATAAACCAACCGCAAAAGTAGGTATTTTGATGGAAGGAAGATTTTTAAATTTAGAAAAGTTAGTGATTAACTCACCCGGTCATCGCTTCGCTCGACCACCCTCTCTGCGCTAAAGGCGGAGAGGAGGTCGACAAGCGTCGCGTAGTCGGGGTGAGTCTATCCGCAGCTAAGTATTTCAACAAATCTCACCAAAACAACACTTTAAAAATTATCTTTATTGCGGGGTAACAAGGTGTTCGGTTTTTAGTAAGAGAAACATGCGGAACACCCCGAACACTCCCGAACACCTATGAAGAAACTTATAACACTGATCATTTTCCTATCAGTAATACAATTTGCCGAAGCACAAAAGATCATTCCAAAATTTATCCGTAAAATGTATTTTGAGAAAGATACCAGCAAGCGCAGCAGCTTTGTGATATTGCCGGTACTAACATCCGCCCCCGAAACAGGCATTGAAGCCGGTGGAGCGGGATTGTACTCTTTTTACACTGATACCATTAATCGCCAAACACGGGTATCAAACGTATTTGCTTATGCTACCATAACTGCCAAAGGGCAAAACCGGCTAAATTTAAGTACCAACTACTGGACGCCTGAAAACAAGTACCACTATACCGCAGCTATAGGCTACATTAACTTTCCGGCTGATTTTTATGGCATTGGCAACAATACCCGCAAAGCCGATGCCGACCATGTAGGCGAAAAACGGTATAAGTTTACCTTAACTGCCGAAAAATTAATGGCCAAAAACCTGTATATGGGCTTTGTGGCAGGTGCCCTTAATTATGATTATAAACCCGAAAATCCCGCGGGGATATTTGCAACCAGTCCGCTGGTTGAAAATCGCAGCGGTGGCAGTTTTGCCTACATTGGCCCAAGCCTGGTTTTTGATAACCGTAATAATAATACTTATACCACCCGAGGCATGGTAGTTAATGCTTACTTTAATGCTATGCAGGGACTGTTTGGTAATAACAGCTACAATGGCGGTTTTTTAAATATTGAATATGCCCAGTTTTTTAGCCTGAGCAAAGCGTTTGTACTGGCATTTAACGTACAGGAACAAAACCTGATCGGTGGTCGCTCGCCATTTTATTTATTACCTCAGATGGGTAGTGATGAATTGATGCGCGGCTACTATACCGGCCGTTACCGCGACCGAAACTATATTGCCGGACAAAGCGAACTGCGCTATCGTATAAGCGAGCGTTTTGGCGTAGTAGGCTTTATAGGTACAGGCGAAGTTTTTCATACCACGTTTAACTTTGATGCTTTAAAGCCTAACTATGGGGGTGGTGTGCGTTACTTTTTTGATATTGAAAAAGGACTTAGCGTAAGGTTTGATTACGGCATTGGCCAAAAAGCCCCCGGCGAGCAGCGTCAAAGCGGATTTTATGTGGGATTAGGGCAGGCGTTTTAAACCAGGATTTTTAGGAGTTGAAGATTAGTAGGATGCAAGCATGTAATCATATAATCTTCAACTCCTAAAAATCTTAGTTTAAACTTTAATAATAAAATCCTCCTTCGCCTGATCAGTTTTAAAATACACCAATCCTATCCAAAACAAATCAATTGTTACAGTAACTTTTGGATGAGCCTTTATTTGCGCCCAGGCTTCTTTCATACCTTCGCTCCAATATATATCGTCAAAAATCAACAATGTGCCCTCATGCACTTTGGGCAAGCACCATTCAAAATAGTTTAAGGTAGCTTGTTTTTGATGATTACCATCTACAAATACAAAATCAAGTTTATCTACTTTATCAATTATCTCCGGCAGAGTATCATCAAAATTGCCGGTAGTAAGTTGAATGTTGGTTGCTCCGGCTTTTTTAAAATTTTCCTGGGCTATGTCGGCCGTTTCGGGGCAGCCCTCCAGCGTGTAAACCTTAGCATTGGGTGCGGCTTTTTGCAGGTATAAACTGGTTATGCCTAAACAGGTGCCCAGTTCAATAATATTATTGGGCTGCAAATCGACTACCAGGCGGTAAAGCAGTTGCGCCAGTTTGGGTGGTTTAAGCGCACTGGTGGCTATTCCGCTTATTTTTTTCTGCCTATCGTTATTTACCCGCGACCCTGCCCCCAGATCGGTTACGGTAATTACCCGGTCATCTTTTAAAAGCGCGGCACGGATATTTTCAACCTCGTTATATACTTTTTTGGCACTAAAATCGTAGATAACTTTATCAACCAGGCGGTAAACAAAAGGCGAATGTGTACCGTGCCTTGTTTTGGCTTTGAAACGGTAAAGTAGATAGTCCTTAACGAACCGTAAATTAAACATGGTTGTAAAATTATATAAACGTTTAGTATTTTAGCATTAAGAATGATAAATCAAACAGAAGTAAATTCGTTAATACGGCTTCTGGACGACCCGG
>JAICMD010000208.1 GCA_025929405.1 Mucilaginibacter sp.
ATCCCCGGTACTTTTTTGTATCCGGGGATTTTGTTTATAAGGCTTTTTAGTGTTGCAAATTGATAATTTTATTTTTAATGTCCGTATCCGTTAGGTTTAAGTACACCGCCACCTCTGTCAATTTCCTGTTGAGGTATAGGCATGTAATCATCTTTGGAATCATCAAAAGAATAGGATTGAACGCCGGAGCCGGAAGCCGCTGCCGTATATTTCTTTTCAAAAGTGTGGTAGCTTTCGAGCGTGGTTTTAGCGATTCCCCATCTTACAAGGTCGAAGAAACGCTGCCCTTCCAGTGCCAGTTCCAGTCTTCTTTCGAATCTTACTGCATTTCGTGCATAATCCTGAGAAGGGAAAGAAGGATATGGTTTCACGTTATAGTCCGCTGCAGGGTGTCCGCTGCCGGTAAGTACCGAGGGAAGAGTAGCTGCACGCTTTCTTACAGCATTTACCCATGTCAACGCATCGGATAAATCATTAGTTTCAACAGCACATTCCGCCGCCATTAAATAGACATCCGAAAGCCTGATGATATTTACATTTTGAGCAGTTACATAAGGAACTCCGGATTGTGTGTAAGCTCCGAAATCTGCCTGATCGACCATGGTTTTATAGTTTACAAACGGAGAACCTGTTGTTGCATCTCGAAGCCACTGATTGCCCGGGTTCACACCCCAATCCCTGTACTCAACGCCACGTCTTCCTACCGTATAATCCAAACGCGGGTCAAATGCTATTGTTGTATCTAATTTGTAACTTGCAGTGGGGTTTAACAAGTCGGATGTATATGGGTTGTTGCGGTAAGAACCATCCAATAGCGGCAATCCATTTGCATCAACTTTGAAGGCATTTACCAAATCGATGGAAGCCAGGTAGAAACCACAGCAGGAAGCAGGCGCCGAACCGTAAAAACCGGAGAGCATATCGCCCACATTGGCATTATCGCCGCTACCATCTGGATTGATAACGTCTTGTACAGTAAAAATACTTTCGGGGCCATTTTTCTTTTCTACATCGAAGTTATCTTGGAATTTCATGGAAGTAAGGTCTGGCTTTTTGCTTATTACATCCTTAAACAACGCCAATGCTTCTGCATACTTATTGTCAATCCCTTCATTGGTTCCATATAGGTAAACTTTTCCCAAATAGGCTTCTGCCGCATATTTATCGCACCTTCCTACATCGCCCAGCGGTTTTGAATAATCCTGGGGAAGGTTTGCATTCGCAAATACAAGGTCTGCTACGATTTTGGGGTAAATATCCGAATCATTGGCAGCTTTGCTGGCTTCCGGTGTTGTCATAGTTTCATCAATATAGGGAATTTTAGGGCCAAATACACGCCGCAGGTAGAAATAGTAATGCGCCCGCAGCATCCTTGCTTCTGCCTGGATTTGTGTTGCTCTGTCGGAAGCAAATTTTTCGGTAGAACTGCCATTTTGCAGCGCATCCAACAGACTTAAAGTGCTGTTGCATCGCATTACGCCTTCATAATAATTGGTCCACATGGAAGGTAATTGGTCGTTTACGGATGTGACCTGGTGTCCCTCAATGTCATTCATGAATCCCTGGTCTGTGTATTCGCTGCCTTTATGTGCATTATCCGCTCCTACTTCACCAAATAGCCATTGACTGGCTGCGTTGGAATAATTGCCCCACGTGCCGCTTACATTTCCGTTCATAAGCCCGTAAGCGCCTATTAAGGCACCTTCCACGAATTTTTGTGATTGCAAACCTGATTGGGTAATTACCGCCTGCGGCTGCGTGTCTAAAAAGCTCTTGCTGCACGAAACTCCTGCCGCCATTAAAATTATCGTTGCCGCTGCTAGATATGTTCGTTTCATCTGTTTATATTTTAACTGATAAAATTATTATTTAAAAAGTTACATTTAATCCTACCAAATATTGCCTTGAACTTGGATACATACCCAAATCTACTCCCGGCGCCGAGAAGGTGCTGGAGAATTGCGTTACTTCAGGATCCAATCCGGAATACTTAGTAATGGTAAATAAATTAGTACCACTCACGTACAGTCTGATACGGCTAATGCTTTCTCTGAGCGAATTCGGAATTTGAAAATTGTAGGCTATTTGCAACAATTTCATTCTGAAATAACTGCCCGGCTGCACATAGTAACTATTTGAAGCAACTTCAGTCGTTGACGCATTGTAGTAAGGCGCAGGTATCATGCTTTTGGTATTCGTAGGACTCCATGCATCAAGTATCCGTGTAGATACGGCGCCATAAAATCCGTTCAAATCTGTATAGTACCTTGTTTCGTCAAAGATTTTATTTCCGTAAGAGGCGTTGAAGAACATGGATACATCAAAACGATGCCAGGATGCATTAAGATACAATGAATAAATAAAGTCGGGATACGGGTTGCCAATGTAGGTGCGGTCATCCGGAGTAATAACTCCGTCCTTGTTTATGTCCTCGTATTTAAAACCACCGACCCTTGCTCCGTCATACTCCGGCGATTTAGCTATATCATCGGCACTTTGATTGATACCGATAACATTATAGCCGTAAAATTCGCCAAACGGTTGTCCCGGTGCAAGAATAGACGATGTTACGTTTCTATTGCTTCCATATAATTGATTGGTAACAGTGGGCGCCAATGCAAGTACCTTATTAACGTTTCTAGAGATATTTGCGCCTATGTCAAATGTGAAAGCTTTTTCGCTTATTGACTCGGCATTGTAATGGTAGTTCACAGAAAGTTCTACCCCTTTGTTGCTCATGCTTCCGATATTTACGAAAGGCGATGCGCCTCCGCCACGAGCTTGGGCCAACAATGGAACAGGATAAAGCATATCACTGGTTTTTTTGTTATACCAGTCGAAAGAACCGTCAATTTTGTTGGAAAACAAGGTGAAGTCCAGACCAACGTTCCACGATTTTAATTCTTCCCATTTAATGTTCGGATTGTCATAGCTGTTTGTCCAAATACCGCTCGCTAAAGCGCCCCCCCCAATAGGATAAGAAGTTGCATTTACAGATTGTTGATAGGTTTTTAAGAATTGGAAAGAAGGGATATTTTGGTTACCGGTAGCGCCGTATCCTGCCCTTAGTTTCAAATCGTTTATCCAGGAAACGCTCTTCATGAAATCTTCATTAGAAACGCGCCATGCTGCACTGCCAGCAGGGAAAGTACCGTATCTAAAGTTGGGTCCGAAGTTGGAAGAACCGTCCCTACGGATGGTAGCGGATAGGATGTATTTATCGTTGTAAGAATAGTCTACTTTACCGAACAAAGAGGCAAGTGCGCTGTTGTAGCCGGAACTGCCGCTGGATTTACTGGCGGTAGCAGTATTCAGATAATAATAATTTATATCTCCAAAAAGCGCAAAGGTGTTTCCTCCTCCGCTTAGCGACCTTCCTGTTGATTTGATGGCTTCTGTACCTCCCATCACCTTAAAGTCATGTTTGTTCCATTTTTGATGGTATGTCAGGGTATTGGTCCAGGTCCACTGGGTAACCCATCCCTGGTTTTCGCTCAGCGAGTTTACAAAAACACCTTCAGAACGTTCAGGGTCGGGATAACCAATGCTGATTCCGGCATAGTTGTCATATTGTGTACCGAAAGTTGTTTTTAAGTTCAGCCCGTTCACAATTTTCAGGTCTGCATAAGCGCTGCCGAAAAACTGGTTATCGTTATTGTAATTGTCTTTTCCGCGGTAAAGTATTGCAAGAGGGTTATCGGCATTGCCCAATCCAGACCCCCTTGTGCCTGCAAAGTTGCCATTAATATCGTAAACGGGTACAATGGTTTGAATACGGTATGCCCATCCCACCGGAGAACCTTCTCCCGCGTATTGGCCAGCAGTGTTTACATTAGTTGCAAACCCAATGGCATGGCTGTAGGAATACTGCGCATTTTCGCCTATTTTAAGTGCGCCGTTGAAAGCGGTAAAGTTAGTGTTTGCTCTTATGTAGTAGCGTTTGAAACTGGTGTACTTTATAGTTCCCTGCTGGTTGTACGCTCCACCGCTTATAGCGTAATTGGAATTGTCGCCACCACCCAAAATGCTGAGTTCATAATTTTGCATGGGTGCATTATGCGTAATTTCATTGAACCAGTTTGTTCCGGCCTGGTTTGCCTTGGTGATTTGGTAAAAAGTTGTAGAGTTTGTCGGGCTATAATTGTAATTTGACGGGTCAGCTTGTGCTGATGTTACTTTTTGGCCAACGGTCGACCCTGCCAATAAATATTCGGGCAATGTAGGTGTTGCTCCGCTGCCATAGTAAGAAGCCATAGTACTCCCTGCTATAGGTTGGCCTGCGTTGCTGTACTGAGTCCAAACATATTGGGCAAACTGTTGCGGGTTCAGATATTTTGGAAAACGATCACGCATCGGAACCTGCGTTCCACCATAAACATGCAGGTTTATTTTTGGTGGTCCTTTTCTGCCAATTTTGGTGGTAATGATCACAACACCGTTATTGGCCCGGGAACCGTAAATAGATGCCGCGGAAGCATCTTTCAATACCTGCATACTTTCAATATCGTCGCTGCTCAGCCAGCTCAATTTTCCCTGATAGGGCATTCCATCAATTACGAATAAGGGATCGTTGTTGTTAATGGAAGTATTACCGCGTATTCTTATCTGCGGCGTGGAGCCTGGTGAACCGTCATTGATAATTTGTACGCCGGTAGCTTTGCCCTGCAAGGCTTCTATCGGGCTTGTCGCGGGCTGCTGCTTCAGCTCGTTCGTGTTTACTACAGCAACAGAGCCTGTAATATCCTTCTTTCTTTGTGTGCCATAACCTGTAACGACCACTTCGTTCAAATTAGTGGCAGAAGGCTGGAGTGTCACCGTGATATTATTGTCAGCGGTAATAGGAACGTCCTGGCTTTCATAACCTACGTAACTGACACGGAGGGTTTTTGCATTAGCAGGAACCCGAATGGAAAAGGAGCCATCTGGCCCGGTTGTTTCTCCTGTTTTCTGCCCTACTACAATTACGGAGGCATCTGCCAGAGGAGTTCCTTCCTTCGAAGTTACTTTTCCGGTAATTGTGCGTTGTTGGGCAATGCCGAAGAAACAAAAGAGCATAAGCAGCCCACTAAGCAGTAATTTTCTTTTCATAATCAAGAATTTTTCGTTAAAATTTATTTACAAGCAAAGTACATACTTTTTTTTTAATTTGTTATATCCTTTGTAAAGTTTTTGTAAAAAA
This sequence comes from Mucilaginibacter sp., assembly GCA_025929405.1. Classification (GTDB taxonomy): domain Bacteria; phylum Bacteroidota; class Bacteroidia; order Sphingobacteriales; family Sphingobacteriaceae; genus Mucilaginibacter. The sequence goes on from JAICMD010000208.1 coordinate 5,180, forward strand.
CAAAAAAATTACTTTATCTAATTACCACATTCTATATAAATAATAGGAAAATTGCTATCGATTTCGCAACTGAAAATAATTCTGTTTCTCCTGGTAAACAAACAAATAACACAATTTCTTATTTTCCATTATGGCCTTTTTCTTTCAGCTCTTTTTTGCAGCTCTTCGATGGGCATGGATATCATTCTTCCCATTTTTTTATTACCCCGGTAGGTAATAACTTTCAGCATTACTGCGTCTTTTGGAGGCGTTAAAGGAGCAGAATATATAGGGTAAAAATTGTCCGGGAATGAATTATCGAAACTGTAATGAATATCAAGATCTTTTATTTCTGTACTAAGCGCAATTTTCAACTGCCCGCTATCATCTTTACTCACATTAAAAATCGGATCATATATGCTTGGCGCATATTTGGTTTGCGCTTCATCAAATCTTGGAAATTGCTTCTCTACCCGGTTGGAAAAATCCTCCCAATTTCTTTTATCTTTTGGGGACCAAACAGCTTCAGAAATGGCCATCGCCCTCGGCCAAAGCATATATTCCATGTGACGCATATTGTAAATCTGTTCGGTCCACAAATTGGCTTGTCCTCCTAAAATATATTGCGAATCCACGCCCTCAGGAACCGGCTCAAACTGGTAAGCTTTTCTCAATCTTAAAGTTGCATATACGTGTGGCTCAATTATAGGATCGCCCTGCATATAATCCAGATAAGCAAAATCGGTGGGGCTCATTACTACATCATGTTTCATTTTTGCTGCTTCTATCCCTCCTTTCATGCCTCGCCAGCTCATCACCGTGGCGCTCGGGGCTAACCCACCTTGCAAAATTTCATCCCATCCCATAAATTTCTTTCCTTTTGACTCTACAATTTTTTCCAGTCTTTTTTCAAAATAACTCTGCACTTCATCCATATTTTTTAATCCTTCTCTTTGCATTAAAGCTTTTACCGAATCGCTCTTTTCCCAGAAGTTTTTAGGACATTCATCACCACCAACATGGATGTATCCAAAGGGAAAAAGTTCGGCAACCTGTGTCAT
>JAICMD010000303.1 GCA_025929405.1 Mucilaginibacter sp.
AAATCTTCTTTATATAAAAATATTTTGTGTTTAATAAATACGCCGTCCTCCAGGCGTTTTTTGCTTTCGGTAATAGTAACGTAATAATCGTTTGACCGTGTGGCTTTTACATCAAAAAAGTAAGTGCGTTTACCGGCTCTTACCTTCTTTGAAAAAACTTCTTCGCGCTCTCTATTGTCAAAATCTCCCATGTTAAAATAGTGTTGTAGTTTAGTTTGATTGGCATAAATATAAATAAATTTTCAATCTGCAAGTATTAAAACAAATATTATTAACAATTTTTAAGAATTATAAATATATTTTTTTCAATTAATATCACAATCAAACGTTTTCTTCCTCTTCAAGCAGTTGTTTTTCGTATAAATCAAAATAATTACCTTTTTGCTGCATTAAAAAGTCATGGGTGCCCTGTTCAATTACCTCGCCATTATCCAATACTAATATTATATCGGCATTTTTTATGGTTGATATACGGTGAGCTATAATAATGCTGGTTTTACCCTGCATAATATGTCCCAGGTTATTTAAAATTTCTTCTTCCGTTCGGGTATCAACAGCCGAAAGGCAATCATCAAAAATTAATATCTGCGGATGCTTGGCAATGGCACGAGCTATGGATACACGCTGTTTTTGCCCGCCCGAAAGGGTTACTCCCCGTTCGCCTATAAGCGTTTCAAAGCCCTGTTCAAGCTCCATAATGTTATTATATACCGCGGCATCTTTGGCAGCTTGTTCAATTAAAGGCATTTTTAATTCATCGGCGCTAAAGGCGATATTGTTGGCAATAGTGTCTGAAAATAAAAATACTTCCTGCGGCACAATACCTGCCTGCGAGCGGTAATTATCCAGATTATGTTTTTTGATAGATAGGCCATCTACTTTAATTTCTCCGCCGGTAACATCGTACATGCGCATTAATAAATTGGCAATGGTTGATTTACCTGAACCGGTGCGCCCAATTATAGCCAGCATCTGGCCTTGTTTAACCGAGAAGGACACATTTTTTAAAGCTTGTATGCCGGTATCAGGATAAATAAAGGAAACGTTATTAAATTCAATATCACCATAAATAGGTTTTGCGGGTACATCCGGTGATACAATCTCGGGCTTTTCCTTTAAAAACTCGTTGATACGTTTTTGCGATGCAGCGGCGCGCTGAATTAATGCTGTTACCCAGCCCAATGACATAACTGGGAAGGTGAGCTGATTTAAATACACTAAAAATTCGGCAATATTTCCGGTAGTGATGTTACCCTTCATTACCTCAATACCACCTATGTATATGGTGATAATGTTGCTTAATCCAACCAATAGCAACATTAACGGGATAAATAAGGCCTGTACCCTTACCAGCGACATCGAATGAATTTTGTACTCGTCGCTCTCTGCTGCAAAACGCTTGCGCACATGAGATTCCTGTACATAAGATTTCATGATTCGTATGCCCGAAAAATTTTCCTGCACAAAACTGGATAGAACCGATAAACGCTCCTGTATCTTTTCGCTGCGAAAGTTTATAATATTACTAACGTAATAAATAATAACTGCCAATATGGGTAATGGCAATATTGAAAATATAGCCAGCTTTACATTTACCATAAGCATAACGCCAACTGCCAGTATAAAAAGTGTAACGGTGTTTAGCGCATACATTATACTTGGCCCCAGGTACATACGCACACGACTAACATCCTCGGTGGCGCGGTTCATCAGGTCGCCGGTGTTGTGGCGACGATAAAATGCCAATGATAATATTTGATAATGCTCGTATATCTCGTTTTTAAGATCGTATTCAATATGGCGCGACATCAGAATAATGGTTTGCCGCATAAAAAAAACAAACAATCCGCGTAATAAATAAAGCACCAATACCAATACACCAAATAATAGCAGGCTTGAGCCAAATATCTCATATACTAACGCTTGTCTGTTAAATCCCGAAAAAAGCTGGTACATGCTAATATTTTCGGTAACCAGATCAAGTGATACACCGATTACCTTTGCGGGTAATAAACCAAAAATGTTAGATATAATGACACATAAAATACCCGGTAGTAAATACCAGCGGTATTTGATGAAAAATTTATTCAGGTAGGCGAGGTCTTTCATTTAATGTTAAACAAAAGTACGGTAAAAAATATTAGTCCGACAGCGTAAAATATGCAAGTTCTTCGCCGTCTTTAATTGCATTAGGCTGTTGCTTAAAGCCTGCTTTTACAAGTACCCGCTGCGATACAATATTAGGTATAACCACACAGGCAACTATACTTTTGGCGTGGTTAAGCCCATAAGCAGTAAGGGCAATAGCCATTTCGGTAGCAATACCTTGTCCCCAATATTTTTGCTCAAGGCTGTAACCTAATTCTAATATATCAGGATTATCTTCATACGGGCGCAGCAAACAACCTCCAATAAATTCACCATCGGCATTGTTAAATATGCCCCACATGCCATGTACTTTTGTTTCTCTATATCGTATCAGGGCATCGTTAAAAAAATCTGTACGCTCTTTTCTGCTGCGTTTAGGGATATACAAAGCAACCTTTTCATCTACAAAATGATTCAGATAAGTTTCCAGTTCGTTGGGTAAATATTCACGTACGGTAATCCTGTCTGTCCTTACAATTATGCTCATGGTCAAATATATAAATTACAATTTTTCTGAGATAGTTGTTCGAAAGATGGAAACCAGAGGATGTGCGATTCCTTCCCAACTGGAGGGATTATTAAAGCATATAAATCTTCGCCGCACATTGCAAACAACTGAATCCTTCCCCAAGAGAGCGAATTATATCGGCCAATAAAATCTACAAATACTCATGAACGCAGTTTGCTGTAATCCTTATAAGATATTCTGTAAAATAGGTTTGGTATATGCTATTTTGCGCTAATGCTTTGTTGAAATAAAAAAATAGCTACTTTTGCTAAACCTTTAAACGCTCCATGCCGGCCCAAAACACCACCGAATCTATATTTAACCAACTTGAAACATTTGGGCATAACAAAGTTGTTTACTGCAGCGATGCCGATACAGGCCTGAAGGCTATTATAGCTATACATAATACTGTTTTAGGTCCTGCGCTTGGCGGCACACGCATGTGGGCTTACAAATCCGAGCAGGATGCGCTGAAAGATGTACTGCGCCTTTCAAGAAGCATGACGTACAAAGCCGCAATATCGGGCCTTAACCTGGGTGGCGGCAGCGCGGTTATTATAGGCGATTCGCGTAAGGAAAAAACCGAGGCGTTGATGCGCAAATTTGGCCGTTTTGTAAAAAACCTGAATGGCGAGTTTATTGCCGGCGAAGATGTTGGCACCAACCTGCGCGATATGGAATATATACGCATGGAAACCCAGCATGTTGCCGGATTACCCGAAAGCATAGGCGGCAGCGGCGACCCTGCACCCATAGCCGCAATGGGCGTTTTTATGGGTATAAAAGCATCGGTAAAAGAGCTTTTTGGTACGGATAGCTTAACCGGCAAATCAGTAATTGTGCAAGGCATAG
>JAICMD010000334.1 GCA_025929405.1 Mucilaginibacter sp.
CCAACCGAACTCTGATGGCAATACATAAACATTATCAGCCTTTTCCATAATACCATAATCAATGGATATATTAGTACATTGCTGGTAAGCCTGGTTAACGTGGCTGCGTTCGGTATCGGTATTATAATGGGCGCGTGCCTCAGCAAAAATATCAAACATATCAGGCAGGTGCGAACTAAATGCCTCAACAATTGCCTTAGCCGACCATACAAATATCCCGGCATTCCATAAAAAATCGCCGCTTTGTATAAATGTTTTGGCAATCTCCAATGTAGGTTTTTCGGTAAAGGTTTTTACCTTATGGAAATCGTCGTTCAGCGTATTATCCGTAAATTGAATATAGCCATAACCCGTATCAGGCCTTGATGGTTTAATACCCAGCGTTATCAGGCATTTATTTTCGCTGGCGGTTTTTAATGATTTTTCTATCGCAGTAACAAAAGCTGCCTCATCCAGTATCAGGTGGTCTGACGGTGCCACAACAATGGCAGCATCGGGGTTTAGGCTTTCTATTTTAAAACAACCATAAGCTACACAAGGTGCAGTGTTGCGCATTACCGGCTCGGTAAGTATCTGGCCATCGGCCATATCAGGCAGTTGTGTTTTTACCAGGTCAGTATAGTTCTCGTTGGTAACAACATATATATTTTCTTTGGGGCAAACCTTTAAAAAACGATCATAAGTATTCTGTATCAGTGTTTTACCTGTGCCAAGTATATCAATAAATTGTTTAGGATAAGAGGTTCTGCTTATTGGCCAAAAGCGGCTTCCGATGCCGCCCGCCATAATAATTGCATAGTAGTTTTTGTTCATCATCAGGTGGAAAAAATGTATAAAATTCCCGAAGCAAATTTGTATATTTAATATGATAAATAAACACCGCGGGTATTAAATTAATTGCATGCCTTTGCAGGCGCTTTGTTTAAATGCGTAATTAAGCAAATTGTTTTTTACGATTAATAAGTTTTAGGTAAAATTTTAATGTAAATACTGCGTTTAATCATAAATTTTTGTTACTTTAAACTTTATTTCAAATACAACAAGCATAAAATAAATAATGGTAGAAGCCCAAAAATCGCTTTTTGATAATCTTCAGAATTTTTTTGGATTTGATAATTTCAAAGGCGAACAAGAAGCGATCATAACAAACATACTATCAGGCAATGACACATTTGTTATTATGCCTACCGGCGGCGGCAAATCCATGTGCTACCAATTACCGGCATTGATGAGCGAGGGGACAGCAATTGTGATATCACCACTAATTGCTTTAATGAAAAACCAGGTTGACCAGTTAAGGGCCTTCGGCGGATCAGACAGCATTGCACACTTTTTAAATTCATCATTAACAAAATCAGAAATTGCCAGGGTTAAGGAAGACGTGCTGGGCGGCAAAACAAAACTATTATATGTAGCTCCCGAATCATTAACCAAGCAGGAAAACATCGATTTCCTTCGGCTTAATGATGTATCATTTGTGGCGGTTGATGAGGCACATTGTATATCGGAGTGGGGCCATGATTTCAGGCCGGAGTATCGTAAGATACGCCAGGTTATCAGCAATATTGGCGAGAACATTCCTATCATCGCCTTAACAGCAACGGCAACGCCAAAGGTGCAGCAGGATATACAGAAGAACCTGCAGATGAATAATGCTACGGTATTTAAATCATCATTTAACCGTTCAAACCTGTTTTACGAGGTGCGTGCCAAGCGTAATGTAATTAAGGAGATTGTAAAGTTTGTTAAGCAAAACCCCGGCAAATCGGGCATAGTATATTGCCTTAGCCGTAAAAAGGTTGAGGAGGTTGCCGAAGTGCTGTCATTAAACGGCATTAGGGCATTACCTTACCATGCGGGGCTTGAGCCTAAATTGCGTGCCGAAACTCAGGATAAATTCCTGATGGAGGATGTGGATGTAATTGTTGCTACGATAGCCTTTGGTATGGGCATTGATAAACCTGATGTGCGCTATGTGATACACCATGATGTACCAAAAAGTATGGAGGGTTACTACCAGGAAACCGGTCGCGCGGGTCGTGATGGCGGTGAGGGCGTATGTGTAGCTTTCTATTCGCAAAAGGATATTGATAAGCTGCAAAAGTTTATGAAGGATAAGCCGGTTTCTGAACGCGAAATTGGTACGCAGATATTAAAAGAGGTTATTGACTATGCCGAATCATCAGTGTGCAGGCGTAAACAGTTACTACATTATTTCGGCGAGAACTTTAATGAGGCCGGATGTAACTGTATGTGTGATAATTGCAGTGCACCAAAACAACACTTTGATGGCGAGGAATACCTGCACAAAGCATTGAGCCTGATAAAGCAGATAGGTGAGAAGTTTGATGACCACCACATCATCAGTATATTAATGGGTGAAGATAACCAGCAAATACATAATTATGAACATCATTTGCTGGATGTGTTTGGCTCGGGAAAAGAACAAGGTGCAATTTTATGGAACTCGTTGTTGCGTCAAGCATTGCTGAATAATTATATCTCAAAGGATATTGACCAATATGGTTTATTACGTTTAACCAAAACGGGCAACGCGTTTTTAGATAATCCGCATAGCATACGTTTTATCATGAACC
>JAICMD010000130.1 GCA_025929405.1 Mucilaginibacter sp.
CAAAATAAAAAAGCCGAGGATCGTGTTAAGGAGTTGCAAGAGTTTATCCGCAGGTTTAGCGCCAATGCCTCTAAATCAAAACAGGCAACCAGTCGTAAAAAAGCTTTGGATAAGATCAATCTGGACGAGATCCAGCCATCAAACCGTAAATATCCGGGTATTATATTTAACAACCTGGGCCGTGAGGCAGGCGACCAGATATTACAGATTGAGGGTCTGAGCAAAAAGCTGAATGACGAGGTGTTATTCAATAACATCAACCTGATGGTAAACAAAGGCGATAAAATTGCTGTGTTATCTGATAATAGCTTGGCTACTACAGCTTTTTACAATATTTTAACCGGTCACGATAAAGACTTTAAAGGCGAATTTAAATGGGGAGTAACCATCAATTATGCCGATATACCTATTGATAATGCCGAATATTTTAAAGGCAAGGATGATAACCTTATCGACTGGCTGCGCGAGTATTCACCGGGCGAAAAGGATGATCAGTTTATCCGTGGCTTTTTAGGGCGCATGTTATTTAGCGGCGAGGAGGTGCTAAAGAAAAGCAATGTACTATCAGGGGGCGAAAAAATGCGTTGCATGTTTAGCCGAATGATGCTACAGCAAGCCAATGTATTGCTATTTGATGAGCCAACCAACCACCTCGATCTGGAATCAATTACCGCGTTAAACAATGGTATGAAGGATTTTAGGGGCACTATCCTGTTCACCTCGCGAGATCATGAATTGGTTGAAACGGTTGCTACCCGTATTATTGAGCTGACGCCAAAAGGTATTATTGATAAATTAATGACTTACGACGAATACATTACCAGCGATGCTGTACAAAAGCAGCGTGAGGAAATGTATGCTTAAAGCTGAAGTAGAAAGGATAAAGCAGAAAGGTTTATCTGTATGTCATCCCGAACCGCCAAATTGCGGTAGAAATCTTATACGACAACATCCGATGTTTATCACTTGTATAAGATCTCTCCCGTACCCCGTTCGAGATGACAAGAATAGATAAATTCGAAATCGAAAATCCGAAATTCGAAATAAAAAATGTTTATTTGCAATCTAATATGACTTGGTAGCTCAGTTGGTAGAGCAACTGACTCTTAATCAGTGGGTCGAGAGTTCGAGCCTCTCCCAGGTCACAAAAAGCCTCCTGTTTAAGGGAGGCTTTGTTGTTTATTCTTTATTAAATTTGATAATGGACAACTCAAGAGTTTATAAAATGTCTTTCGCAAGCGTTTACCCGCATTATATTAATAAGGCTGAGCGAAAGGGCCGCACCAAAGCCGAAGTTGATGAAATTATATTTTGGCTAACCGGGTACAATGCACAAAGCTTGCAAAAAATTATACACGATAAAACCGGCTTTGAAACCTTTTTTGCACAGGCCCCCCAGCTTAATCCCAACGTTTCAAAAATTACAGGTGTAATTTGCGGTTACCGTGTAGAGGAAATTGAAGATAAACTAATGCAAAAGGTGCGCTACTTAGATAAGCTGATTGATGAGTTGGCAAAAGGCAGGCCCATGGAAAAGATTTTAAGAAAGTAAGAGTTTTTGTAAATAGTATAATACTTGTCATCCTGAGCGGTAGCAAAGGATCTTATACACTTAATAATGGATAATGCCACTTATATAAGATTCTTCGCTACGTTCAGAACAAAAAATATTAGTTACACTTATTGTTCATGATGCACAATCTTATCCTCAATTCTTTTATCAGGTACCAGCCATATCAATGCCACAATAATATACATCCCGAAGCTTATCAGCGGGTTTACCCAACATAAAGCAATGCCGAGGCAGTAAAATACAATTGATATTTTCCCTTTCCAATCCTTACCAAAAGCTTGCGCTAACTGCGAGTGTTTGCCCTCGTGCCGTATAAGTGTAATAGCCAATATAGTGTAGGCAATGGCATTCATTAACAACACAACGCCATAAAGGGCCACAGGCAAGGTAGTATGGCTATGATTTTCTCCCATCCAGGCACTGGCAAAGGGCACCATTGATAGCCAGAACAACAAATGTAAATTGGCCCACAGCACTGCTCCATTAATTGATTTTACGGCATGCAGCATGTGGTGATGATTGTTCCAGTAAATACCTACGTAAACAAAGCTTATTACATAATTTAAAAAAACCGGCCACATAGCCACCAGCGATTTTAGATCATGTCCCGAAGGTGCGCGCATCTCTAAAACCATAATGGTTATTATGATGGCTATAACGCCGTCGCTAAAAGCCTCTAAACGCTCTTTGCCCATGTTATTAATTAAAGATCAGAATAATCCGTAGCATGAAGGAAGGTTCTTTCAGCTTTTGCTACTACTCCTTTATATTCGGGTATTGCATTCAATGTTTTCCACTCGTCAGTAGCAAAAAAGGCTGTCCAGTGGTCGTCCATATCCTTTTTATCTTTATAGGTGGTCATATACATCAGATTAGGCATACGCGAACCAGCCAGTACCTGACCATAGAATATACCATTTGAATTTACCTTATTAAATATAGCAATCTCGCTTTCAAACATCTTTAATTTCGAAGTGGCATTTTTTTCGGTAGCGCTTTCATAGCTGCGCAGTTCATAATACCTGTCGGCTTTATTTGATGTTAAATTAGGCGGCGTAACACCCGGAGCAACAGCAAAAGCTCTTAACAAAATAGTTTCTATACGTACATAGGGTTCATTGGGTCGTACGGCATCTAAGTAGTCCTTACCGTTTTCCAGGTATTGTTTATCCTGTAATAATTTGGCAGGTGTAGCTTCCAGTTCGTCCATGTTTTTAAAAGGGATAAAAACATAAACTTTGCGGTCGGCCGTATCTGTTGTTTCTACAGGTTTAAACACACCAATATTTTTAATACCCAATTTATGCAATGCAGGTAAATAGGCATCTTTTAAATATCTTTCTACCCTATCAACCTGCGATGAGTTTTTTAAATGATAAACTTTAATCTGGTAGTACAATCTGTCGGCCGCCTTAACGTTAATACTTATGCAAAAGCATAGGGCAAATACCAATATCCCTGCAAACGGGTTGGCATAGGTTTTAATAAATGATTTCATAATAAAATTTAATTGGTTTGATATTTTATTCGTGGCAAACTTACTATCAATAATACAAAAACGGCAGTAACTAATTTCAATAAATTAGCATCAACGCCCAGGGTAAGCGTTACGGCCAGTACCATTTGGAAAATTATGGCACCAAAAAGCACCAGTAAAAGGCTTAACCAAACTGATGTTACGTCCAACCAGTTTATTAAAGTTTCGGCAATAATTACCGAGCCCAGCCCTCCTATTACAATGCCGATACCCATATTGATATCTGCAAACCCCTGTAATTGAGTTATTAAGTAACCACTTATAGCAGTTAAGGCGTTTGCCATAGCAAGGCCGATAATTTTCATACGGTCGGTATTTACACCTAAGGCGCGTACCATGGTTTCGCTGTTGCCGGTGGCGCGCATGGCAATACCAAAATCTGTTTTTAATAAATAGCCTATCAATATTGTTACTATAGCTACAAATAAAATAAGGATGATAAACGTGTTTTGATTGGTATCTGCAACCAAATTAACAGCGCCAAATAAGGACGAAGTATTAATAAGCGGCAAATCAGACCGCCCCATAATGGTTAAATTAACAGAGTAAAGCGCAGTCATCACCAATATACCTGCTAATAGCGGGTTAACTTTAAGCTTGGTATGTATTAATCCGGTTATAGCGCCCGATATGCCTCCGGCAACTATCGCCGCAGGCAAAATAATATATCCCGGTAAATGATGCAGCAGCATAACTGCTGTAACTGCCGAGCCCAAAGTATAGCTGCCATCGGTAGTAATATCGGGAATGTTAAATATCTTCATGGATATGTATATCCCCAACGCAATGCCCGAAAAGCAAAGCCCCTGCAATAACGCGGTGAGGTAAAATTCCATTATTTAACAGCTACAAAGTTTGAAGGTATAACAATATGGTATTTTTGAGCAGCAGCAGCATTGTAAACCCGCTTACGTACTTTTACCATTTCGGGTTTTAGTCCTGCGGTTTTATGGGTTTTTAAATATTGTGCAGCCTGCACGCCCGCCTGGTAACCCCATTGGTAAATATCGGCGCCAAAAGCCGCCACTGCACCGCGCTGCACTAAACCTGCCTCGCTGGTAAAAATGGGCACGTTATGCTGATTGCAGTTTTTAAGAATAGTTTCAAAAGCAGCGAATACAGTATTATCAGGATTAGCAAAAAATGCATCAATATTTTTGCTTAATAACGATTGCGTTACCAATTGTGCCTCGGCTGATGAATTAAGGGGCAGGGCCACCAAGGTAACATTTAAGCCCTTTGCTAACGACTTGATACGCTCCATAGCATCTGCTGATTGCGGTTCAGACTGGTTGTAGATCATCCCTATTACCAGCTTACCGCTTTTAGGTTTTAACAATTTAGGGATGATAGAGAAAGACGTATCGATATAATTCAGATCCTCAACGGTACCAAACAAGTTGGCCGGAGCATTGCCTTTGGCATCAAGTACCTTCATACGCTCAGGCGTGGGCGATACCATCTCAAAAATGGGGATGTTCTTTGTTTTTTGCACCGCTGTTACTGATGATAGCGTGGTACAGGTAGCCAACAGATCCACCGGCTCGGTAACAAAATAATTTACTATTTGGGTAAGTGTGGGTATGCTACCCTGTGCATTGCGGTATTCAATTTTCACGTTCCCTTTATCTTCGCTAAATCCGCCATTTTTTAATGCATCAGTAAAACCGGTACGCGCCTGTGCAATGGTAGCATCTTCAAAAGCATCAACAAAACCTACAACAGGCACATTGTTTTTAGTTTTAGGTTGGCACGATGCAAGGATGATAATAAATAATAAAACAGATAAATGTTTCAACAGCTTCATGGTACTAAGGTAATAAATAGGACTAAGATTTATAGGATTGAACAATGTTAACTCACCTGTCTGCACTTTGTCAAACTACTTATTTATTGCTTGTGATAAAAAGACATGTGCAATTCCTCCCAACGGAAGTGCAGGGAGGGGTTGTTTATTTAACTACCCCTCCCTCCTCCTTTCCCAAGGAAGTAATCGTACTTCCCCAATGCTATTACACCTCTCTCCAGTAAACGGCAATAGTATTGGATTAATGGCACCCTCTTTCCGCCACAGGCGAAGAGAGGGTCGACGAGCGAAGCAATGTCGGGGGTGAGTTAAAATTTTACTAAGTTTGCGTAACCAATAAAAACATACATATATGCCAACTTTTGATATAGTAAGCAAGATTGACGGCCAAACGCTGGACAATGCTATTAACACCGCTAAAAAGGAAATATTGAACCGTTATGATTTTAATGATTCAAAAAGCACTATAGATCTCGATAAAAAAAGCAATACAATAACCATTGTTACCGAAAACGATATGCGCTTAAAAGCCATACAGGATTCGATAATCAGCCGTATGGTAAAACAAAACCTTGATCCTAAGGCGCTTGATCTTGATCAGAACCCAATAGCAGCATCGGGCAACATGATACGTAAGGAGCTTAAAATTAAGGAAGGAATTGACAAAGAGGCTGCTAAAAAAATTGTAAAAGCTATAAAAGATAGCGGGCTTAAAGTGCAGCCATCAATAATGGACGACCAGGTGCGTGTGCAGGGTAAAAAAATTGATGATCTGCAAGCTGTTATTGCCTTATGCCGCAAAGGTGATTTTGGGCAGCCGTTGCAGTATATAAATATGCGGGACTAATTTTTTATTTCGGATTTCGGATTTGCGATTTCGAATTTAAACCAATCAAAATCCGAAATTGAAAATTCGAAATTCGATATAAAAAAGAGCCGCTCCCCTAAAGAAACGGCCCCATCTTAAACCTAAACCAACTTTTATTATGAAAACATTCTTTGTGTTTTGCAACAGGTTGGTACTGCTGCAAGCTATATATTGATTATCCGGGTGCATCCGGATTTCCTATCCTACAAACTTCAATTCGCTGCCGTCACACGGAAACCCGGACTGTCGCCGAATAAAATTTATTTTATTGCTATTTCTCTTGATTGGATTTTAGCTTCTTCCTTTTTAGCTATTGTCAGTTTTAATATACCATCAGCATAATCAGCTTCAATTTTATTTTGATCAGCGCTTTCAGGTAAAGTAAATGACCTTGTAAACGAGTTAAAGCTATACTCGCGTTTGCTATACTTTTTGTTTTCGTCAACGTTTTCGGTTTTCTTTTCGGCCGAAATAGTTAATACATTGTTTTCGAGATTAATCTTGAAATCTTCCTTTTTTAAGCCGGGAACGGCCAGTTCAACTTCAAATTGGTTTTCAGTTTCGGCTATATTAACAGCAGGTGTAAAAGCAGGCACTCTTTCGCTGAATATCGAATCACTCAACAAATTGTATACATCATTAAAAAATGGGTTGGCCACTTGCGCTTTGTGTCCGTTGTTAAATTTTACTAAAGTCATTTTTATATCCTCCTAAGTTTTTTATTTTTTTCTTTGTTAACTTCGCAAGTGTTTGGTCAACTGTTGTACCAATGGAAAGATTACTAATTTTTAGAGACAATATGTCGCATTGAATAAATTTCAAGCGACATTATGACATATTATGCCTGAAAAGATATCTGATTATAAATACATCACCCCTATTGCTATCCGTTTTTCGGATATCGACGCCGTGGGCCATGTTAACAACGCGATATATTTAACTTACTTTGAAGTTGCCCGTTTTAATTACTGGCGTGATGTTATTAACTGGGACTTTAGCGAAAACGGTATAATAGTAGGCCGTGCCGAAGTTCAATACTTAAAACCTGTAATGCTGCATGATAAAATTGCCTGCGGTGTGCGCGTGGTACGTATTGGTAATAGTAGTTTTGATGTGATGCACATACTGGTACGCACCCATGCCAATGGTGTTGAAGAAATAACTACCGTAGGTAAAACTGTTTGCGTAAGTTATGATTACACAGTAAACAAACCCATAAAAATACCCCCGCACGCACGTAACAAAATGATTGAGTACGATGAGCCGAGGTTAATTTTGAATACTAATTAACTCAAGTTACGGGTTGTGGCAGGCTCCGTAGGAGTCAAATATCGGTAAAAAATATTGCCGGGACTTGCGTTCCATGGGAACGCTACCTGTTTCGCACCTACGGAGCGGACAGCCCCTTGCAATATTTATACAGACATTTAACCCCGATGGGGTTATTTATACTATATAAAGTCAATGGCAACTTGAATCAATTAATTTTTAACCTTTCCTTCTGCAATCAGCTTCAAGGCCTCATTTATATATTGCAAGCCCGGTGCCGAGTAATTTAGCTGCAAGGCAAAAGCATGTCCGTGCGCATCCATTTTAAGTAATGATTTTCGCAAGATATTAACCACTTTATCGGCGGTGTATTTATGTAAAAAATCCTCATACTGAAACTGCAAAAAAACAAGGCATAACGCATTCTCCATTGTTTGCACATCAGCATCAACCTTAATTTTTTGTTTCAGTATTATTTGACGGGTGCGGTTAATGGTGTCATCATCATACCCTACCCTGTTTAAAATATCAGTTGCTTTATCAGCATGAAAATGAGAAAGATCGCGACGCCATTTTAAGTAACCATCCCTATCCATCGGGTAGGTATCGCGCGGGCTTTCCCAACGCCCAATGTGCTGGCTGCGTGATGCTAATAACAATGGCTCATGGGCATCGGGGTTAAGTTTTAAAATCCAGTCATACAATTTAATGGCTAAAAAATATTCCTGCGGATAAGCCGTACCCTCCCACTCAAAAACAGTTGGGTCCATTTTATTATAATTATCAAAAGCTTCAAAGGCGGCCTGTAGTTTATTCATATCTAATTATTCAATACCTTTCAATTTTAAGTAATTCAAAGCTTTTTGTAAAATTATATCTTCACCTTTAACAATACTTTGCACTGTTTTTTTAACAGGAATATCTATTCTTACCCCTTGCCTTTGGGTGATAGTTTTATCAGGGTAGTAAACCCCATAACCCGAATAAGCTATAGCCAATCCCCCACCTATTGGTATTAAAGTAGCCACACCATCCGCTCCCGCTGTTTTGCTGCCGATAGTTATTGAATTACGTATAGTTTGAAACGCCATAGCTGAATATTCTCCCTGGCTTTGTGATCTTTCGTCTACTAAGATTACAACTTGGCCCTTGTATGCATTTTTGTTATCATTACCTAATTTTGCATCCTGTTTCCACAAAAAATAACCGGGGTTATCTGGCAATAAGTTTAATGACAGGCTAATAATTTCGGGCTTAGGTAAAAGGGAACTAATAAGCTTGTAAAACGCATCGTTACCGGTTGGATAATTTCGCACATCAAAAATTACGGCCTTGCTGTTTTTTATCAATGTTTTTATAGTGTCAATCGTTTTATCCCAAATAAGCGGTGCGCAAACGTAAGTTATAGATTTGCCGATAAGTTTATACCCCGGCTGATAAATTACGTAATTATTAATATCGGCCCAGTTTCTTTTACTGGTTAAAATACAATTCACAATAACCGTATACACTTTATCCCCTCGTTTTATTTTTAATTTTTGGTGAGGCGAATGTGTATTCAGAAAAACATGGGTTAATAAACTATTACGGCCATTAATGTTTGATGCTGATATATATTTACCCCGTATAATAATTCGCCGGACACATTGTTCGTTATCAACACTTAATATCATATCGCCTTGCTTAATATTATTGCCAATGGTATCAATTACCTTTCTTACAACAACTTTATTACCTATAATGTCTACATATATCGGCGCAGTGTAACTTCCGAAAACAGCATTGTTGATAGACTCGTTGCCGTTATTTTTATATAACTGCGCATGTCCATCATTTAATGATTTGGCTAACTGAAGCAAAGTTTTATAGTAAGACAATGTATCGTGAGTATTAATTATCTTCGGAATAAACCGTGGTAAAATATTATTCCAATCCTCGCCAATCAAATATTTATATGGCGCGAAATAATTAATAACATTCCAAAACCTGGCTAAAAAAAGCAACCGGTATTCCCGAGCAGGATAAGTCATGTCATCATATGTTAATTCTCCGCTATAATCGCCTGAGCCGTTGTCACCTACTTTTATATACCTGTTTAGTTTTTGGTTACGATAGGTATATATTTCTTTTAAACTGCCTTTAAGTTTGGCGCTGATAAGTTTGTCTTTAACTATCCAATCCAGATTATGATTTTGGCTGAACAAGCCATCGGGCAAAGTGGCCTGTTGATTTTTTTTAAATTCACCCAGGCTATTAATTATACCTAACAATTGCCTATTAAAATCAGCATTA
>JAICMD010000328.1 GCA_025929405.1 Mucilaginibacter sp.
CCGGATACCGCCAAAACGTCCACCTTCAGGCTGCGTACCGTTGTTATTGATGCCGGGCATGGCGGCAAAGATCCCGGCGCGCATGGCTCATACTCGCTGGAAAAAAATGTGGCCCTGGCCATTGCCAAAAAGCTGCGCCGTGCTATTAACGATGAGCTGCCCAATGTTAACACAGTAATGACCCGCAGTGATGATACCTTTGTTGAGTTGGACAGGCGATCAGAAATTGCCAATAATGCCAAGGGAAATTTGTTTATATCCATTCACTGTAATTCATCGCCCGAGGGCACCGCTTCGCGGGCCGATAAACAAAAGGGCGTTATGCTGCTGGTATATCGTGTGGGCAGGGTGAAGGAGCAGTTAGAAGCCATCCGCGAAAACGCGTCGATATATATTGAGAAGGATTATAAAAAGAAGTACCAGAGTTATGCTGATAATGATCCGACTAATATTATCATTACTAATTTGTACATGCAAAAGTACCGTAAGCAAAGCATCCTGTTTGGTGGCTTGCTAAACGATGGCTTTAAAAATGTAGATAAGCGCCCAAGCATTGGTGTAAAAGAACAGGGCGTGCTGGTGTTGGCGCATAGTGCTATGCCTGCCGTGCTTATTGAAACCGGCTTTATAAACAACGCTACCGAAGAAGATTATTTAAACTCGGAAGATGGGCAGAATGAAATTGTGCAAACTATAGTGCGGGCAATAAAAGCGTATAAAAAAGAACTGTCGTTTTAAAATTTGTACACTGCCCAATACAGTCACTGTATACTATTGCAGATTTTTGTACACTTTTTTAATAGATACCCCGGAAGAAGCCTGATAATGGCACATCAAAGTAATAACATACTTTGCGCAAGGTCTCCAGCCGTATATCAATCTTCCCCGACTCTAAACGAGCGATATTAATGTTGGTATCACTGTAAAACTTTTCCTGTGTTACCCCGTTTTGCCTGCGCAAGCGTTTAATTTGTAAGGAAATCTTTTTTTTAAAAGCAGCATCTGAGTTATTAAGGTATTCAAAATCAGTTAATAGCATAGCAATTATTCTTTCAATGTATCAGTATTGGGCAATTCGCGTTCAATTACACGTAAAGTTAAATTTTTTTTCCAAATTCTGACGAATAAGTCATTGCAGCAATGAATATATGGCTCTACATTTGTTTAATACCACTTGATCCTACAAGTATCTTGAAAAATAAAAAAAATTAAAAATCGAATTCTCAGGCGCCCAAGCTGAGGTTTTTTTGTTCTTTGTTTTGGGTTTAATCAATAGTTTAAATTAATTAGGGGAAAGGGAGCTTCAAAAGAGCTCTCTTTTTTTTGTGCGTGATTTTTTGACTTTAACATCATATGTGGTGCATTTAAACCTATTGCTATGGCATAATGTGCTACTATAATGACATTATACAATCGGCCCGCACTTATATTTGATCATATTTTTCCTGCTATGAAATTTAAAACACTGCTATACCTGCCATTATTATTGTTGTGCCAAACCACATTTTCACAAAAACTGGCTACCGGTATTTGGCGCGGTAGGCTAAAAACACAAAAAGGTATTGATATCCCCTTTAATTTTGAAGTCAGCAACATTGCAGGTAAACAACAGATTGCCATTATTAATGCAACCGAAAGGTTTAAGGTTAGCGGGATAAGTTTTAAAAGAGATTCAGTTTTTATAAAAATGCCGTTGTTTGATTCGGAGTTCAGGCTAAAAAAAACAGGGGTTAATTTGCAGGGTAAATGGATACGCCATTTAGGCGATCATGATGTGGCTATGAATTTTACAGCTACGCCAAATACACCATGGCGAATTATAAAAAACGCGCCTAATGCTACGGTTAATATTACAGGCAGATGGTCGGCTACGTTTGTGAGCGCGAAGGGCAAACCTGATATTACCGTGGGCGAATTTAAACAGGTTGGCAATAAGCTAACCGGCACTTTTTTAACCACTACCGGCGACGACCGCTACCTGGAAGGTATTGTTACCGGCAATACGCTTTACCTATCGGCCTTTGATGGTAATCATAACTATTTGTTTACCGGGAAAATTAAAGGTAAAACCATTACTGAGGGTAAACAATACGCAGGCTTAACTAGCGAAACAAGCTGGACCGCCCGCCGAGATGATAATGCCAAATTGCCCGATGCCTACTCGCTTACGGCATTAAAACCAGGGTATAAAAAAGTGGCTTTCTCTTTTCCGGATATGAATGGCAAAAAGATATCATTAACTGACAGCCGCTTTAAAAACAAAGTGGTTATTGTACAGATATTAGGATCGTGGTGCCCCAACTGTATGGACGAAACCGGGTACTTGATTAATTACTATAAAAAATTTCACCATAAAGGTGTTGAGATAGTGGGACTGGCTTATGAGCGCACTAAAGATTTTAATAAATCAAAAGCATCATTGCTACAATTAAAAGATCGCTTTAATATTCCTTACCCGTTGTTAATTACGGGCTACACCGCCAGCGGGGACGATCCGGCGAAAAGTCTGCCTATGATGGCTAAGGTGGTAGGTTTCCCAACTACCATAATAATTGACAAGAAAGGTGTTGACGATCGAGACCGAAGTGGTTGTCGTAAGCATTGAACTGAATTAAATAAATTTAATCACTGATTGAGTGTAACAAAGGCAGTGAACTTATTGTCAGACGTTTTTGGCATTTATTTTATGGAAATACAATTGTCTTCGCACAACATTTAAGACTGAATTGTAAACAACGACCGGAAATAATTATAATCTCTAATGATTTGACAAAAACGTAAATTAAAA
>JAICMD010000017.1 GCA_025929405.1 Mucilaginibacter sp.
GCCGCGATCATCATATCCGGCTGTTTAACAGGAGGCAGGTGCGCTGGTCGGAACCAACGGTACATGAAACCCTGGTATTGCCCGGGCATGTTAAAGTAGAAACCCTTGCCGGGCGCATAAATCATTATTCGGTTAAAGACAATTACGAGTGCATTAACAAGGCTGTTTATTATGCCAAATTAAGTGCAGATAAATACTATCAAAGTGGCAAAAGGGCCAACCTGGTAAATATGTACTTATCGCCCGCGTTTAGCTTCTTTAAAAATTATATTCTTCTATTAGGTTTTTTAGATGGCCGCGAAGGTTGGGACATTGCCAAAACCATTTATAAAAACCGCTGGCTAAAGTACCATTACCTTAACCAACTGGAAAGCGAATACAAGAAAAAAGCCTACATTAAGCCCGACCTGGTGGTTGAATATTAATTATGCTGCTGCGGACCAAACTTGTACAAAACCTATCGGCCAATACATTGCAGTTGGTTTGTAACCAGGTATTGGGTTTGGGTGTTTTTTATATCCTTTCGGCAACCCTAAATAAAGACCAATTTGGGCAGTTAAATTTCTCATTGGCCATTTTATTAGCGGTATTTAATATACTGACATTTGGGATGGATCAGCTTATTATTAAAAAGGTTGCAGGGGGCGCATCAGCCGGGCAAATGCTTTCACTATACCTGTTCCACGTAATATTTGCCGGATGCTTGTTTTATAGCCTGCTCTTGCTGGGTTGGCTTATTGTTCCGGCAAATAACACCTATAATTTGTTACTGCTTTTAGGGGCAGGCAAGTTGCTGTTGTTTTTTTCGACCCCGTTTAAACAAGTTGTAAGTGGTATGGAACGGTTCAAATTGCTGGCGCGAATGCTGGTGATTTCAAATATAATCCGTTGTGTTTGCCTTGTTGTACTTGCGTTTTTACATATAATAAGCCTGCCGTATATTATAAGCATATTTATAATTAGCGACGCGATAGAATTTGCCATAACAATTGTTTTATTTAAAAGGAATGCCGCAATCCCCTTAAAATTTAAATGGAACAAGGCAGCTTATGCAGCACTTTTTCGCGAAGCCATACCCCAAAGCGGCGTGGTGATAATTGCCGCAGCATTGGCCCGGTTAGACTGGATTTTTGTTGGCTTGTTATCATCAACCGTAAAACTGGCCGAGTATAGTTTTGCTTATAAGGTTTTTGAAATGGCTACACTGCCCTTATTGGCTATAGCACCCTTGCTTATTCCTCATTTTACCAAATTATTTCAGCAGGGAGACGTTGATACACGCCGCCTGAAATTTTTATTAAAGACAGAATTGATTGTTGCAGGCTTTACCATTTTACTGTTGAATAGTTGCTGGTCGCCGGTTATTGATAGCCTTACCGGGGGTAAATACGGCGCAGTTAACGCAACCACTATTTTTATACTAAGCCTTTGCATCCCATTAATGTATCTGCAAAATTTTTTATGGACGATATTTTTTGCGCAGGGACGGTTAAAAACGATATTAAACTCCTTTATACTAACCTTGCTGGTAAATGTAGTAGCTGATTTGATACTGATACCGCTTTACAAAAATGAAGGCGCAGCCGTAGGCTTTTTATTATCATGCCTGGCGCAAAACCTGTTCTTCATTAAAAAAAATACGGTACCGGTATTCAATAATAAATTTACGTCTGCTACTACTAATGCTGTGAATGTTGTCCGAGGTCTCTGACTTCGGACAATGGGTGTAACGGTGTAGGGTATTAATTAAATCATAGGCAACCCCTGCTATATCCTAACCGTAATCTTTTATGTAAACACGGATAATTATACACTGTCCTAAATACTCACATAACCCCGGAATGATTAGCAATAGCTCTTTTTTTAATATCAAAAAGCTTAAAGCTTTTGCCGATTGGAAATTGCTGCTGTTTTTATTGCTGTTTTTAGATGTAAAGCTGGCGGTAAAAATTCCGGCTATAGTTATCATATACCTGCTGCAGTTTGATTTTAAGTTTGGCTTTAGTTTTAAAAACTCCAGGCTGCCAGTGTTTTACCCGGCTATGATTGTAATTGGCATTGTTGATATCGTCATCAATAAAAACTTTCAGGTACATAACTATATGCCGGTTTGGATCATTGGTATATTTTTCTGGTTGCTGTGCATACTGGCAATTCATCAAATAAAGCTATCTGTTGAGCGAAATGATGCGCAGATAATACATAATACCCTGCTGATTTTTTTTATCATCAATATCACCGTATCGTTTTTAAATATAGCCGCTATAATTTATGAGATAGGTACGCTTAACCCCTATACTTACCAGGGCCAGTACCAAAAATACTTTTTAAGCACCGGCGATTTTATAAAAGGCTTAACCTTTGATACTTCAACTACCAATGCCATTATCAGCGCCTTTGGGGTTATTTATTACTTCTACTTACGCAAACCGGTAATGTTACTGCTGTGCATGGCGGTAATGTTGCTAACAGGCAGCAATTATACCAATCTGGTCATGTTGGTTATACTAATACCCATGTATTTTTTTAAAAGCGATAAGGATCAAAAAAGCCTGCTAATGATATGCGGTATATTACTGACGGTTTTTATGGTAAAAATATCGCCGCAAAACAGTGGTTATGTTATTGCGAGTTTTAAAAAGCTGGCCCATATAAAAAGTAAAAGAATAAAGCCTGATACGTTGGCACTACCCCTAACCCCAAGAGCCGACAGCACCCTGACCTGGGAAGAAAAGCGCCAAAAGCTGGCGATGCTTTACCTGGATAGTTTAAGCGCGCAAAGAAACCCCGCATCAAAAACTATAACTGCCAAAAGGCAAATTTTTATAACCGATGCCGGGCAGATTTATATACCCAAACCTTACTTACATGTGCCATTATACCAGGGCAGTATAGCAACGCCCGCAGGGCAAGTGCCATTACTCAAGTTTATTGCCGCTCATAAAAAGGATCTTCCTTTAGCAACCAAAACCGACCCAACATTTTCAAAGCCCGGTAAAATTACCGTCATGCTGCAAACACTTAATTATTTTAAGCAGCATCCGGTAAAAATAGCAGCCGGTGGTGGCATGGGTAACTTTTCGTCAAAGCTGGCATTTAGGGTAAGCGGCATTGGTGTTACCGGTGGTTACCCTGCAAAGTATATTTATATCAACCATGATTTTGAGGTAAACCATCTCGACCTATACCTCAAATTTTTCAGCAAGCGGGGCGATTACCATTCGTTAACCAACAGTCCGTTCTCTGTGTACGACCAAATGCTGAGCGAATACGGGTTGTTAGGATTAGCTGCACTTTTTGCAGGCTATATATGGTTTTTTGTACGTGATCATAAAAAGCTTACTTACGGTATTCCCATTATAGCACTAACGCTGATAGTATTTTTTATTGATTACTGGTTTGAGCAGCTATCCATTATGGTATTGTTTGAATTGCTGTTGTTTTTAAATATTAAGGAAGGCAAAAACAGGGAGGTGGGTTATGCAAAATAAACCGATGATAACCGTTTTAATGCCTGCTTATAATGCAGAAAGATATATAGCCCAAGCTATTGAATCGGTACTGGCGCAAACCTATACCAATTTTGAGTTTGTGATTATTAACGACGGTTCAACGGATAATACTGGTGCCATCATCAATAATTATAAAGATGAACGGATAGTTGTTGTTAATCAGCCTAACCTGGGCGTTGCTGCAGCTTTAAATGCCGGCCTAAAATATGCAACCGCCCCTTATATATGCCGTTTTGATGCTGATGATGTTTGCTACCCTGACAGGCTCGAAAAACAAATCCGGTTTTTGCAGGAAAACCCTGATTATATACTGGTAGGCAGCGATGTGGACTATATTTTAGAGAACGACGATTTTCTGTTCAATTTTAAATGTATTGCCCATAGCCACGAGGAAATATTGAAGAAACTATACTTCTATTGCCCATTTGTGCACCCGGCGGTGATGTATAAAAAGGAGAGTATTTTGCAGGCAGGAGGCTACCCGGATAATGCCCATAATTTTGAGGATTATCTGTTATGGACAAAGCTTGCCGGTTTAGGTAAATTATGTAACCTGCCAGAGCCACTTATTAAATACCGGCTTAATTCCACCTCGGTAACTATTGACGAAAAATGGCGGGGCAGGCGTTTCCGTTACCTGAAACGGAAAGCCGTAAAGCGCGGATCAATAACTACTGCCGAAAGCGACGAACTGCTTGCTATTATTAAAAATCAGAATGTACGCAAGATACGCCAAAGCGCTTATCATGCCTTATGTGGTAAAAAGTTTTTAACGGATAACTATCAGCCGCAAACATCACGCAGCCATTTTTGGGAGGCTATTAAAATTTACCCGCAGCGACTGGATAATTACCTGCTATACACTATAAGCTACCTGCCCGAAAAACTGATAGCCTGGATGCATAAACTAAGTCCTAACCGATTGTAGCATGTTAAAAGTAGTCCTTATAGCCCGATCAACTTTGTACAGTGCGCCCGGCGGCGATACCGTACAGGCCGTGCAAACCGCTGCGCACCTGAATGCTATGGGCATAGCTGCCGAAATTAAACTCAGTAACGAGGTTATCAGCTATGAAGATTACAATCTGCTACATTTTTTTAACCTGATACGCCCGGCAGATATTTTGCACCATAGCCGCAAAGCAAAAAAGCCATTTGTAATATCAACCATATTGGTTGATTACAGCGAGTATGATAAGCATTATCGCAAAGGTGCTGGCGTTTTATTTAGTTACCTGCCTGCCAATAGTATTGAGTACATAAAAACTATAGTCCGTTGGTTGTTAGGGAAAGATCACCTGTCAAGTCCGGCTTATGTATGGCTGGGCCAGCGCCGAAGTATCTTGCAACTATTAAAACGGGCTGCGTACATCCTGCCCAATTCCGAATCGGAATATCAACGGGTTATTAAAGCTTATCCGGCTATGGTAAAACACAGGGTTATTCCTAATGGAATTGATCCTGCGTTATTTAATTATGATAGTGCCATCCTTAAAGATGATAACCTTGTGCTTTGTGTTGCCCGTATTGAGGGTATTAAAAATCAGCTTAACCTGATAAAGGCGTTAAATAATACCCGCTACCGCTTATTGATTATTGGCGCGCATAGCCCAAACCAATTAGCTTATTACAACAGGTGCCGGGCCATTGCAGCAGATAATATCATTTTTATTGATCATCTGCCGCAGCGCGCACTGGTAAAATACTATCAGCAGGCCAAAGTGCATGTTTTGCCAAGTTGGTTTGAAACCACCGGATTAAGCTCGCTTGAAGCGGCTGTTATGGGTTGCAATTTGGTAATTACCGATAAAGGCGATACCCGGGACTACTTTGGTAATAATGCCTTTTATTGCGATCCGGCGCGACCCGAAAGCCTATTTACTGCCATTGAAAAAGCGGCATCTGCAACAACAAACTTATCGCTGCGCGAAAAAGTATTAGAAAAATATACCTGGGCGCAGGCAGCGTCGGAAACATTAAAAGCATATCAATTAGCTATATGAAATTACGGATAGCCATTTTAGGAACTCGCGGTATACCTAACCATTACGGGGGATTTGAACACATATCAGAGTATGTATCGGCAGGATTGGTGCAACGCGGACACGCGGTTACGGTGTATAACTCGCACAACCATCTTTACAAGGAAAATAATTGGAACGGCGTTGAAATACGCCATTGCTATGACCCTGAATATTTAATGGGCACAGCCGGACAGTTTATATATGACCTTAACTGCCTGCTAGATGCCCGCTATCAGAATTTTGATGTGATACTGATAATGGGTTATACCAGCAGCTCGGTTTGGGGCAGGCTGTACCCAAAGCAAAGTACCATCATCACCAATATGGATGGCTTGGAATGGAAACGAACCAAATACAGCAAGCCGGTACAAAAGTTCCTGAAGTATGCCGAAAAACTGGCAGTAAAATACAGCCAGTATTATATATCCGATTCGGCCATTATAAAAACTTACCTGGCTGATAAGTATGAAATTGATAGTCGCTACATTCCGTATGGTGCTGATGCGTTTAGCAATCATGAGCGCGAACAGTTTACCAAAAGCGAGGCTCTTAAACAGGACTACTTTTTATTAATGGCCCGTATGGAGCCTGAGAATAATATCGAAACCATTTTACAGGGTTTTCATAATAGCAACTCGCGTAGGCAGTTTAAGGTATTGGGTAATACCGATAATAAGTTTGGGCAATACATCACCCACAAGTTTAAAAATGATGAGCGCATTGAGTTTAAGGGTGGTATTTATGACAATGCGCAGGTGCGGTTGTTGCAAAATAATTCGTACCTGTATTTTCATGGGCATAGTGTGGGTGGTACCAACCCTTCATTATTGGAGGCAATGGCCAGCGAGGCCCTGATAGCCGCCCATAATAACCCATTTAACCAGTCGGTTTTGCATGGCGATGCTTTTTATTTTTCAAATACGCGCGATGTGCGTAACCTGGTGGAGACCGTGCAGCGTCATCACTATAAAGATATGGTCAATAATAACCTGCACAAAATAAAACACCATTTTAACTGGGATACTATTGTTGACCAGTACGAGGCATTTGCTATAGAGTGTTATCTGAAAAATAATTATGAAAAAATTATTATCAACATCTGATAGCTTAACCAATCGCATTACGTTTTACCACCTGGCATTTTTGCTGGGCAGTTTGCCGTTCGACAGGTTTTTTAGTCATATTATACTGATAAGCCTTGCACTGCATTTGCTTATACATGTTAAACGCGCCAATATTAAACCCATTTTTACGCTGCGAACCCTGGTGCTGCAATCGGTATTTTTTATAACAGCCATCAGCACCGTTTATACTACTGAACCGGCCAATGCTTACAGCGAATTAGGCAGGCATGTTACTAGCTTGCTGTTCCCGGCATTGTTTTGCTTAATCCCGGTAGACATGAACAGGTATCGTTCCAGATTATTATTGATTTTTTCTATAATATGCGCTTTAACAATAGTTTACCTCTATATCTATTCATTTTATCTTATCAGGCATTATAATCTGCCGTATAGCGTTATTTTTTCGCACTCATTTACCAACCATAATTTTTCGGCGCCTATTGATATGCATGCCACCTTTTTTTCCATGCAGATAGCTATAGGGCTGGTTTACCTGATATCAGTTTTAATAACATCCAATAAGCACAGGGGCTGGTACCTTTTATGCGGATTGATATTGCTGGCGGGCCTTATTCAGCTATGTTCAAAATCGGTGTTTATTACGCTGATACTAATTGTTAACCTGGGCATACCCTATTTTTTATTAAGCGGCGATAAGCGTACCCGGTATTTTATTACAGCCACGGCTATTACATTATTGATTATTATAATTATTTGCCTGGTACCTGCATTACGAACCCGGTATATAACTGATCTGTATTCTGATCTTTCGCCTGCAACAAAAGGCGAATTACTTGATCCGCGCCTGGCCCGCTGGGCCGAGGTTATTAAACTGATTAAACAGGCCCCAATTATTGGCCATGGTGCAGGTACAGAAGTACCCATGCTGCACGAAAGCTTTTACAAACAAAAATACTACAGTTCGTTTTTAAAAAGCCTGAACGCGCATAACCAATACCTAAGCTTTTTATTTAAAGCCGGTATTTGGGGATTATTGGTATACCTGGCTACCCTTGTATATGGATTTAGGATCGCTATAAAAAAGCACGACCTGCTGTTTTTTACTTTTATGCTGATTATAGCGTTGGTTTCGCTCTCCGAAAACTTGCTGGATGTAGATAAAGGAGTGTTTTTTTACGCCTTCTTCTTTTCGTTTTTTATGTTTTCGGCAGATAGTAAGAATAAACAGACGGCAAGCAATGATGGGCTAAATATTTAATAGCACAGGCAACCTGATGAGGGTAAAATACGTCATTATTATAAATCAACTTAGGCTATCATATCTATTAAAATTTAGTTGCAGTGACAGAGATCAAAGACGACATATTAGCTTCCCTTGCTTACTTTGATATCTTCAACTATCCGTTGACATCAGGCGAGATATTTTTATTCCTGAAAAATAAATACGAACAGCCCGAATTTGATATGGCCCTGAAATGTTTGGTAGGTAACCGTCATATTTTTCAGTTCGGCGGGTTTTATTCGTTAAAGGATGATTATGCCGTAATTGACAGACGTATAAAGGGCAATAAAAAGGCTGCGGAACTTATCAGCATAGCCGAAAAAGTAAGCGATTGGCTTATTAAATTCCCATACGTGCGGGGCATAGCCATATCGGGGTCATTATCAAAAAACTTTGCGGATGACAACTCGGATATCGACCTGTTTATTATTACTGCTAAAAACCGTTTATGGATTGCCCGTACTTTAATGCACCTGTTTAAAAAGTTAACATACCTGGTTAATAAGCAGGACTATTTTTGCATGAATTATTATGTAGATGAAGAACAACTGGAGATAGTTGAAAAAACATTATACACTGCTATTGAAATAGTTACCCTTATACCCCTGCAAGGCGATAATGTTATAGAACGCTTTTATGCCGCTAATACCTGGACACGCAACTATCTGCCCAATAAAATTATGCGGGTATCTTCAGCCAAAACAGTTAAACCTTCTTTATTAAAACTTGCCATTGAGGCTTTATTGAATAACCGCATTGGTAACTTTATTGATAATATATTAATGAAAGTTACCGCCCATCGCTGGCTCAAAAAAACGCAGCTTAAAAAGGTGAACGCGCATGGCAGTGTAATGGCTATGGATACCGCCAAGCACTACGCCAAGCCTGATCCTAAAAACTTCCAAACCAATTTGCTGCGCCAGTACGAAATTAAAATAGCCAATATTTTGCATCCGCCGCAAAACAGCCTGGCCCAATAAAACTTATTTTTTTATCAGGGTGATGATATAATAATCGCCCATAACGCGGAACGGCCATGTTTTTTTAAGCCGATCTTCAAGTGCGGTTAAAGTTTTATAGATCTTAGGATATTTTTCAGCAAAACCTTCCAGGTACGATGGCGGTACAATGGTACA
This sequence comes from Mucilaginibacter sp., assembly GCA_025929405.1. GTDB lineage: Bacteria > Bacteroidota > Bacteroidia > Sphingobacteriales > Sphingobacteriaceae > Mucilaginibacter. Next base: position 9,040 of record JAICMD010000017.1, read on the forward strand.
TAAACCCTCAACCGCCAAAACATCAAATGAACTTTTTAGGGTATTGGTTATGTAGGATGGATTGTAATACCAGCAGGTAAAATGTGTTCCCTCTACATGTGCCTTAACGCCATTACTGCTGAACCACCTGCGTGTAGCGGTTTTAAATTTGCCTTTAAATAGTAGCAGCAATTCCCACAAACAAAATTTGGGTAATATTACCAGCGTAATTTTTCCGCCCCGTTTAAGCAATTGCGGTAGGGATAATAATACTTTATCCAATTCGCCGGTGCAGTTTAGCCCTGCAAAGTTAGAGAAGATATGATCATAAGGGCCTTTATTTTTTAACTGATTTAATTGGGTAAATGAACATAGTTCGTTGCTTATTAAATTATCCAGTCCATTACTTTCGACCTTTGCTTTGAGCTGATATTGCATGCCCTCAGAAATGTCAGTAGCATGTATCTGATGACCCATTCCTGCAAAAAATACGGCGTCCTCGCCCGTGCCGCTGTTTAGTTCTAAAATGGATGATTGCGGTTGCAGGTATTTTAAAATATGTTCCCTTACACGGCTGCGTTTGTAATTAACAATGGTATTGCCCGCATAAAGCACATCAAATATGCCCGATTGTGCTGTAAATGCCTGCGCAGCGTATTGCTCGTTATCAATTATTGCTTCCATCAGGCTTTTTCAAATTGTGATAACTTAAAACGTTCAATATAAGTTGCAGGAATGTAGTATAAAAATGATAACGCTTTTTTTATACTGCGCACATTGGTATGCAAAGGGTCCTTCATGAGTTTAAACAAGCTGTTTTTGGCCAAATGTTTATGATAGTTGCGATGCACATACCTATGCAGTTGTTTATAAAATGATGGCGAATAGGTATTGCTGAACATCAAAGCCATCTCATCCGAATCTGTCCAGTTGGTTTTTTGCTGCAACTCGGCCTTAACACGTTCGTAAAATACCGTTCCCGGCAGGGGGTATGATACCGATATGCCAATTTCATGCGGCAGCAATTGGTTTATCATTTTAATGGTAAGCACTATATCATTTTTATCTTCGCCGGGATATCCGAATTGAATGAAGAACGAAGGCTTGATACCTGCCTTTTTCATAGCGATGGTGGCATCCTTTATCTGTGCAACGGTAATACCCTTATCCATTGCATCCAGTATTTTTTGCGACCCGCTTTCGGCACCTATCCAAACATTTTCACAGCCTGATACTGCAAGCGCGGTTACAATTTCAGTGTCAGTTAACAGGTCGGCGCGTGATTGTATTTTGAAGCGTATTGATAGTTTTTCCTGTTGGATGAGCCGTGCAAATTCAACTATCCAACCCGGCTTTAAGCCGAAGATGTCATCACAAAACCAAATATGCTCTGCATTATAAACCCGGGCTAACAGCTTTAGCTCCTGCACCACATTTTGCGGACTGCGCGAATTGTACCGGCTGCCATAAATGGGTTTAGCGCACCAGTTGCATTTAAACGGACAACCCCGCGTAGTGCTCATATTTAACGAAAAATAACCCGCATTAGCCAACCAGCTTTGCCGGTAGGCATCCATATCAATCAAATCCCAGGCGGGGATAGGTAAACTGTCAAGGTCCTTTAAAACCGCACGCGATATGGTTTTGTAAGGGATATTATCTTTAATAAATGCAAGCCCTGCAATGGTGCTATGATCCTTTTCGCCTGTTTTAAGCTGATCTATCAGCTCTAAAAGTGTTTGCTCCGCTTCGCCAATGATCACATAATCTGCGCCTTTGCTTAAATATTCTTCATAATGATCGGTAGCGTCTGAACTGGAGATGATGACTTTGCACCCACGTGCCTTTGCCAGCCTGCACATGCGGAAGGCAGCCTCGCGCATGTTGGTGAGGCACATTTTGGTAAGGTAGTTGAAGCCGTCGTCATAAATAACAAAAAAACGGGGCTGCATATAGTCTAAAATGGCACTCACCTCATCAGGCCCGGTGCTAAACATGGTATCAAATAACGATATCCGATAGCCCTTCTGGCGCATCATTGCGGCTGCATACAAGGTGCCCAAAGGCGGATACGGCTGCCCCAGTTCCCATTGTTTAGGATCGAATCTTAAAAAATACGAATGGGTAAAAAGTATTTCGCTCGGATGCTTCATCATAGTTAAATACGCTGTAAAACCCAAGTAGTTGCCTGCGCTTTATAATAGTTTATTTTTTAAGCCGGTAAATGTTGTAGTTATACAAGCTTCGTTCAAAATAGTAATGCTGTACTATCAGTTTTTGCACAAAAAGCCGCATATCGGGGTTTATTAAGTCGGTATATTCAGCAAACAGAGGTATTAATATCATGGCCGGTTTGTTGCGTTGCAATTCGGCATAAAGGGTTTGTTTGGCAAGTGTGGTTTGGGTGGCGTTAAAATAAACGGTAGGCGATATCCTTTCGGAATAAGCCTGCACCTGTGCGCCAAAGCCTGCCACATATACTTTATCGGTAGTATGGGTATTGGCCCTTATCCACCAGCCTAATTGTTTGCGTGCGCCTTCATTGGGCTTAATGTATGGCTGTACGCCATATTTTTCGGGTGTGATTAAATGGCCGGTTATTAATTTTTTAAAGGTAACCAGCGGCTCCAATAATTTAGGGAAAAAGGTTATCCATATAATAATAAGCAGCGGTTTTGCAGGTACATTATAATGGGCAGACATGTGGTTAACGGCAAAGGCACTCATTAATGAAAGGGGAGGCAACAATTCGCGTAAATGAACTGTGCCGTATACGCCAACTATATTAATCCCAATAAATGCGAAAATGAGCCATAGAACAAAAACATCCGCCCGTTTTTTTATGAAGATATAACCCAATACAAACGGGTAAAACAAGATCATTTCAGAATAAAAAAACTTATCAGAAAGGTTTTCCAGTTTCCATAACAGGCTATGATCTGTAGTGCTGCCTGTGCCAAAATTATCGCTAAAGGCATTAGTAAGTAATTGATGGATGTTTATTCCGGCAATAAATGCCATGGCTAAAAATAAAAGCATGGTTAATAGCAAACCCGCACAAAAAGGTAAAGCAACTCTTTTATTTTTTTTAAGTATATCAATTAACAAGGCTGCAATGCCGAAGGCGGCGGATAGCCTGAATGCTACAGCAATGCCGCAAAACATGCCGCTTAACCATATATTTTTATTGTTCTTAGCGGTTAAATAATTATAAAAGGCAATGGTTATAAATAGTATCTGGTAGGTTCGGTGAACGCTACGTACCTGCCGCCGGTGCCATGCCAAAGCAATGATAGCCCGAAAAAGGAAATAGCCAATACGCCCGCCTGTTCGCCTGCTATGTGTTTGGCTATTTTGTAAATATATAATATGCTTATGGTTTGGCATAAGGTTCCTAATACCCTCGGGAACCAGTAGTTTACACCAAAAGCCATATCGGAAAAGCCAAAAACCGCAAATATTAATGGCGATTTATTATCAACCCCGCCGCTGTAGGGTACAAGTCCGTTTCTGAACCAGTTACGGCCAATATAATGCCACATAGATTCGTCAAACGATAATGCAAAACCATCAGTAAGCAAGGTAACGGCTAACTGCAATAAGGTTAACAGCAAAATAATTTGCAGATAGTTTAGGCGTGCAGGTTTAAAGGTGGTCATTTTTAATTACGCAATTTGCAAAATAGCGGCGGATGAACCGCCGCTATTAATGGTAGCTGACCTAACCCAAATCAACTACTAAAACATTCATAGTACAGCAGTTACGCCATGTTTGCTGTAAGGGTTGCCTGTGGTTAACAAAAAATAGGAGGGCAACCTTTTAATAAGCGCTGCCGTAATTTAATTATACCAGACGATAGGGAACACACTGTACAAAACGCCATGCGACTGTTGCTATTGTACAGGGTGTCCCGCTCGTTCTTCACCCTAAAAAACTATGATACTGCATAATGTTACGGCTATTGATAGTGACAAACCGGTATCAATACATGTTGATAAAACCGGTACTGATAATGTAACGCTTAATTTTACCGGTGCCATAATTTTCCCTGGCCTGGTAAACTCGCATGATCATCTTGATTTTAACCTGTTCCCGCAGTTAGGCAGCAATATTTACAATAATTATGTTGAGTGGGGCCATTATATCCATCAAAACTATAAACAGCAAATAGCCGATGTTTTAAAGGTGCCATTGGCTTTGCGTTTGCAGTGGGGTATTTATAAAAACCTGCTGGGGGGCGTTACAACTGTAGTAAACCACGGTGCGCATGTTAAAATAAATAATGCACCTATAACCATTTTACAAACCCAATGCCTGCACTCGGTAAGGCTCCAAAAGTTATGGAGGGCCAAATTAAATAACCCGCTTAAACAGTCGCAACCAATAGTTACCCATATAGGCGAGGGCACCGATAAACAGGCTTGCCGCGAAATTGATGAACTGACACGATGGAATTTTTGGCAACGTAAGCTAATTGGTGTGCATGGGGTGGCCATGTCGGCAACGCAGGCAAAAAAATTTGAGGCTTTGGTTTGGTGCCCCGAATCGAACTTTTTTTTACTGAACAGGACAGCCAGGATTGATCAGTTAAAAAATTATACCAATGTACTTTTCGGAACGGACTCCACACTTACAGGTAATTGGAATATTTGGGATCATCTGCGCATGGCCCGCAAAACCTACATGCTTACCGACGAAGAGTTATACAATACCTTAAATAAAAATGCAGCAGCAGTTTGGCAGCTTGAGGATGAAGAGGCCAGCCTAATTGTTGCCAGGAAAAAAGACGGAAATAACTATATGGACAACTTTTTTGCAGTTGACCCTGCCGATATATTACTGGTGCTGCATAATGGCAATATTAGTTTGTTTGATGCTGAACTGCTGGAACAGTTAAAGCATATTAACCTGAAACACTTTAGCAGGATTTATATAGATAACATTGCCAAATATGTAAAAGGCAATTTACCGGCGCTGATAAAAGAGATAAAAGCGTTTTATCCCGATGCCGACATTCCCGCAACTATTGATTGAAATATAATGAGATTTGTTTTTGCCAGCTATGTTATAACGCCGCAGTATGAAAACCCTCATGCCTGGCTGGAACGTATTCAAATTTATGCCAACATACATGCATCGTTAGCGCAAAACCATGAAGTTATCAGCATCGAACAAATAAATTATAAAGGCGAACAGCAAAAAAAAGGAGTTATTTATCAGTTTTTAAAGTTGCCGCAGCCCCATTTTTATGCAGCTATAAAATTAAACATACATATTGCTGCATTAAAACCGGACGTGGTAATTATTCATGGCACGCATTTCCCCGCGCAGGTAATGCACTTACGACTGGTGTTGGGTAAAAAGGTAAAAATAATTGTACAGCACCATGCCGAGTTGCCGTTTAATAACCGGATAAAAAAATATCTGCAAAAAAAGGCAGGACAGGCAATAGATGCCTACCTATTTGCATCGCGCGAAATGGGGTTGGATTGGGTAAAAAAAGGCAATCTCATTTCCGCAGGTAAGATACACGAGGTGATGGAAGTATCATCCGTATTTTACCCCGTGAATAAGCGGCTGGCAAAATCACAGCTAAAAATAACCGGCGAGCCAATTTTTTTATGGGTGGGAAGGCTAAACGAAAACAAGGACCCGTTAACTGCCATTAAAGCTTTTTTAAAGTTTGTTACCCTGCAGTCGGGCGCCAAACTATATATGATATACCATACCGAAGAATTGCTGCCTGAGATAACCCATTTATTAACTAATGAAGAAAATGCGGAGGCTATAAAATTAATTGGCAAAGTACCCCATGATGAATTGCTGTACTGGTACAACAGCGCTGATTTTATATTATCTGCATCCCATTATGAAGGTAGCGGAACGGCTGTATGCGAAGCCATGTCATGCGGGTGCATACCTATAGTAACTGATATATTTTCTTTCAGGATGATAACGGATGATGGCAATTGCGGTTTGTTATTTAAACCCGGGAACGAGGGCATGCTATTAGCAGCCTTAAAGCAAACCATCCGCATGGACGTGCATCAAAAACACGAATTATGCCTCAATTATTTTGTGTCTAATTTATCCTTTGATGCCATTGCGAGGCGGATTGAGAACATAGCAAGAAAAATTGACAGGTGAAATTAGTATATAAGTTCCTCCTTGGGAGGAATGCAACTGATTTGTGCAATGGCAGGGAGGGTATTAGCATACTTTATTAACCCCTTCCTACACCTTCCCGAGGGAAGGAATCGCACATTGCCCCATTTTATAACGTCATTCAAACAACTCCATCATCAGCTTAACATTATCCTCAATTTTATAAGGCAATAGAGGCTGATAGCTTAAACTTTTATCACACAATATTTCCAATGCCATCGCTGTCATTTCATGCTTATCCCCAACAATATGCCAGTTAGGTATAGCAGCATCCATCGGTTTTACAAAGCTTATTACTTTGGCCCCTGCATAAAGGGCTTCCAGGCAAACGGCCCCAAAGCCTTCATAACTGGAGGGGTGCAAAAATACTTTGGTACGTTGCATGGTTGCCAATACTTCGGTATAGCTAACCCAGTTCATCAGCGTTACATTGTTTTCAAGCCCTAAAGTTTTTATCATTTGCTGTAATTGCTTTAGTTGCGGACCAGTGCCGGCAATAGCTGCTTTAATATCCGGAAATTGAGTTTTTAGTTTGGAAACCACCTCTAAAAAAACATCATATTGTTTTAAAGGGATCAATGAGCCTGCACCAAATACATCGATATTTTTTATAGTTGCATCATTGCTAAACAAAGCGGTGTCAATACCAACGGGTATTAGATGCTGTGGCGCAATGCCATAGTTACGTGTAAATTCTCTTTTAATAAAATCAGATAAGGCAATCAATTCATTGCCTTCAGGCTTAATACGATTTACATACTTATTACCGGTCTTTGCATCCTGCCCCAATATCCAGGTATAATGTTTAAGCTTATATTTTTTAGCGAATTTGCTGCCGATAAAAGCAGGTTTGCCCAGCCAAAAGCTTAACAAGCCAATGATATGATGCTTTTTATATAACCGCTTTAACGTTAGCCAAACCCGCAACCCGGTATAAACGCTATGTAACTTACCGCCAACTGCTGAGCCAAAACTTATAACCGTTACCCCATAACATTGATAAATCTTTGAAAAATATGGATACTGCAAGGCAAGCACCACAATATTCAGATCAGGGTGGGCATGTTTAAGCGCCTTAACAAATACCTGCTGTGGCGGCGTAAAAGTATCAGCCTCATTGGCGGGGAAACCCGGCGTAAATATTATTAAGGTGCGCTCCTTTTTCATCTAACAAAATCAGTTTATTGCAGTAGCTCAAACTGGCAGCGTTATGGGTTATTAGTACAATTATTTTGCCTTGCCGTGCCAGTAGCTGCAGTTGCAGCAGTAATTGTTTTTCGGCCGCCTCGTCCATTTCACTAAAGGGTTCATCAAGCAGTAGCACATCAAAATTGGTATATAATGCCCTTGCCAGCATAATGCGCTGACGCTGACCGCCGCTTATGTTTTTGCCATTTTCGGTAATAGGCGTATTAATTCCCTGCGGATAATTTGCAAGTAAGTTGTCAAGCCCGCAAATGGTTAATATTTGTTCCAATCTATCGGTATCATACTGTCCATCAGCCAGTACAATGTTTTTTAGCAGGGTATCATTAATAAAAAAAGGCTGCTGTTTTACGTAGGCTATTTTGGGCCAGTATTGTTTGCGTTGTTGTGCAGTAACAGGATAATTATTTATGCTGATGGTTCCATCGTCCTGTTCCAAAAAACCCAGTAACAAGTTAATGATGGTGGTTTTACCCAATCCTGATCTGCCTGAAATACCCGCAAAATCGCCTGCCGACAATGATAAATCAAAATCGTATAACACTTGCTGATTGCCATAGCTAAAACAAACTCCGTCAAATTTTATGGAAGTGAGGACTAAGTTATCCCCCTGCTGTATATTTTCCTGTTGTTGATGCGGCACAAGATCATTCAAAATAAAAGTATAGGTTTTTATCTGGCTGATGCTGTTTAAAATTTTAACTATGCCAGGTATTATTTTATAAGCCGCTGCCATAAAAATGCCAATGCTTATCAGGTCGACGGCAGGTTGTTGGGCAGCAATTTTGTTAATGGCTATCAAAATAAAAAACCCAAGAACCGCAAATACCTCAATTAACCGGGCCGATAAGCCCTGTAGGCTTTGCTGGGCGGCTATATTATTATTTACCTGTTGTTGCCGGGCGTAATATCTACCGGCAAAAAATAAGTTTTTGTTATAAATATTGCTTTCTACATAGCCGTGTAAGGCTTCCTGAAGATGTTGTATGGCCTTGGTATTGGTTGTTTTAATTTGCGCACGAATGGTTTTTAGTCGTCGCTTAATCAGCCACCCCAATAAAACCACCGGTGGGGTTAACAAGGCAAACAGCAATATAAATAATGATGGATGATAAAAAAGTATGGCAATAATGGTAAACAGCACCAGCATCCCCTGCGAAACTATTTGCTGCAGGTTGGTGAGTATATAGCTGCTAAACTCAATAGGCTGATGCGTTATTTTACGGATAAGCATGGATGAGTCTGTTTCGACAAAACTTATATACTCATCCTTTAAATAGTGCCATATATTTTGATTGGATAACCGCGAGGCCACATCATAAAAAAACGAATACTGCTTATGATTAACCAAATACGCCACACAGTTTTTAAACCCAAAAAGCAGCAGGAACGCACCAATAAGCCATAAGGAATTTTGTTTTGGATTGATGTATGACAAAGTGATATGAAAGGGTTTGTTTTGCGTATAAAAGTTTATAATGAATAGCAATGCTGCCAGGAATACAATATCGAGCATGCTTACCAGCAGATCAAGCGCAGTGAGTAATGCTGCTTTTTTCTTTTCGGCAGGATTAAGAATAATAAATACAGTTGATAAAAAGCGCTTCAATTGCCTGGGGTTATACTGCAAATACGGCTGGGGTGAGGTTTTAGTTGCCTATAGACCCCCTTCGACAAGCTCACGGTGACGGCCTTTTTAAAATGAAAGCGCGTTGTCATAGTGAGCCTGTCGAACCATAGTAGGCAGGACCATATGCGCAGTTCTTCGACAAGCTCAGGGTAACAGCCTGCTGTAACATAAAATACTATGAAATATGATCGGTTGCCTGCGGCAGTTCCTCATCAAAATTTCTGGTTAGCATCTCATAAATTATTTTTAGCCAGATAATAAAGCAGGGTAAGGCAATTAACGCATAAGGTATGATATAATTAACGCGGAGATAGCGCGGAATAACATCTGAATTTGAGAAACTGCTAAGTAATAATGCAAATACAAGCAGGAAGATGTCAAAGCCGCTAACTGGTTTGCGTGCATTAACAAACCATATAGCCACACCTACAAAGGCAATGATGTAGGTAGGCGGCTCGGACCCGGTGCTGTAAATTACCGTAAATATCAGGGTTGATGCCAGCATAAGCAGTTGATAGCGCACATTGCGCCAATACCTTATTTTAATAAATGATAAACCAAATAAAAGCAAGGCTGGCAGCAATACCATCATATTAGGTAAATGAGGATAATGAAATATTTTGCTGATCATGCCCATTACACATACATATCCGCGGGTTGATTGCAGGTTGGCTGCATTTTTTAGCACCAGATCGGGGTACCAATCGTGATACGTTGTTATTATAAAAGCCGGCGAAGCTAACAGCATCGGCAGTACAAATAATACCGCGCCCCAGAATAGCATACTTAAAACCAGACGCAATTTGTTGTCAGAAAAAAAGAAAAAAGCCAGCCCGACAATACCATAAAGCTTAATGGCTGTACCCAAAACAATGGCCAGCGCAGCCCAAAAATCCTGTTTGTTCCGGATAAATACAAAGCTGAAAATAACAAGCGCCGTTATTAATGGATTAACCTGCACATTACCTGATGACCCCATCAAACTGTTAACATTAAGCAATAGTATTAACAAACACTGATTTGTTGTTAATGGCAGCATCATTATTGCCTTATATAATATCCAGGCATTAAATAGTACCCAAAGTATAACGCCTGCCTGATCGGGGAAAAAAGTAAAAGGTGCTATTACCAGCGCAAATACAGGCCCGTAATGGTTAAGGTCGAAATAATAATTTGGTTGGGGGCCAAACAGGCTATGCTGCTGTATAAGATTTAAAAAATTGTGTTTATAAATAATGTAGTTGTTATAACTGCCGGGGCCTGTAATAACGCCTTTAACAACAGCAAACAGGCTTAACCCAAACCATAGGGTAAGTATAAATGGTTTACTAAGTAATGTTTTTTTGATATTCATTTAGCAGGGGTATTATATAAGCGAAAATACAAAACTAAATTAATGGGTGATGTGCAGTACAATATTGTTACCTGGTTGCTGAATATTTGTGTAGCGGAGGAGGTAACATAGTTCTGTACCACAAGTGTCCGCGGTAAATAAGCGCAAAATTTGTGTTTTTTAAGCATAAATCATTGACGTAAAGCCCAATATGGCGGTTATCTCACTGACAAACTGTACCAAGCTTGTACCACGGTGTCCGCGCTCGCGCGGACGCGGACAGTGGTACAGTTAGAACGGAAAAATAGCCTTTATGCTGATATTCCTGCCGATATTATAAATCCCCGACCTGCCGTTTGGCGACGAAGCGTAGTATTCAAAATACTTTAACCGGTTAAGGTTTGACTGGTAGGCCGTATCAAACAAATTATCAACCTGCAAAAACAAATCGCAAAGTGTAGTGCCCGACTTCTTTTTTACAGTTGTACCTGTACCTAAATTAAATAAGGCATAACCCGGTGTGGCCGTTTCGGTATTATCGTAAGCGTAAAAATGGTTCTGCGCCGAATAATTATCAACCTCGGCTTTAAAATAAACTTTGGTAAAGGCGCCAAAGTTTTTTTGTAAATTGATCTTTAACTCATGTCGTGTGTGCAAAGGCGGGATAAAAGGCAAATATTTGGCAGCGCCGTTGGATTGTGCCACTAATTGCTCATTACCGTTTATGCCCGCTACATATGCCAGGCTATTATCAAACGCAAGCCATTTAATGCTTTGCGGATGCAGGTTTACAGTAAACTCGGCCCCATACAAACGCGCGCTTGACTGCTGGTACTGGTAAGTGCTATTGCCGGGCACTATAACCACCGGATTACCCGCTGCATCAGTCAATTTAGCCTGGTATATATAATTATCAATATGGTTGTTAAATAATTCAAGCACCAGGTCGGCATCTTTTAAATAAGATATTAAGCCAATATCTTCCTGCAAGCTAAATTCCGGCTTAAAATTTCGGTTACCCAGGTAAACAATATGTGCGCCGGGGTCAAGCCCGTTCGAGCCTATCTCGGTAATATTTGGTGCACGGTAACCGCGGGCAATGTTAGCCTTAAATAGTAGGCGTTCTGTAATGTTGTAGGTCATCCCCAAACTGCCCGAAACACCGGTATAGTTATGTGCAAATGATGGAAATTGTAGTTTGCTGCCTGTTGAATTAGCTAATACCTGTTGTTCGAATCCGTTTTGGGGGTTTGGTCCTACATAAAAGTCATTCCAGTTAATGTGGCGGGTATCATATCGCAATCCGCCTGATATATCAACTTTACCAATCGTTTTTTTAGCGAAGAAAAAGGCCCCCGCGTCAAACAGGTTATAATCAGGTATCGGGAAATCGGTAGCTGCTTTGCTGCGGTTGCTTTGAGCCATACCATTTACACCAACAGTGCTTTCAATACCATTAAATGCGGGGAGGTTATACTTTACGTCGTAATTTAAGGTATTCAAAACCACATAAAGCCCTGCCTGATTAACCAATGTAGGGTGATTATATTCTTTGCGGATGCTTTGCTGAAGGCCTATGGCAGTGGTAATACTACTGTTTTTGCCAAGCTTAAACTCGTTATTATTGTAAATACGATAGTGTTGTATATGCTGATGCAATGGAGCAATGGTATATGAACTCAGTTCATCATCACTTACTACCGGGCGGTTGGTAATATCATCGGTTGGAGCTTCAAAAACCTGTTTGGTAAAACGCCTGCTAAATTGTTGGCGACTACCGTCAGGTATCTCCTGCATATTATCATACAAGGTAGCAGCTATCTGGCTATATCCCCACTTTTTATCCGTTCTTGCCAAGCCTGATAAGTTATATTCGCGGAAACCGGTGTTATAAACGTAGCCATCAACTTTGTTTTTATAATCATGCGCCAATTTAGCAGTAGCACGGAATGAATATTTCCAGTCGGATTTTTTATAGGTTAAGCCAAGTGATGTACCCGCCATGCCATTATTGGAATGATAATCGGCAATATAGTTGCCTTGCACAACGCTATCTGTACCCGCTGGCATAAAAGGTATCATATTAATAACCCCTGCAAGCGCGTCTGACCCGTAGGTTAAACTGGCAGGCCCTTTTATTACTTCGGCACGGCCAATACCATATTGGTCAACCTCAATACCATGTTCATCGCCCCATTGCTGGCCCTCCTGGCGTATGCCATCATATAAAGTTAAAACGCGATTGTAGCCTAATCCACGTATAAAAGGCTTGGATATGTTTGGTCCGGTAGTTACGGCGCTTACACCCGGAACCCCTTTAACAATGGCATCAATCACGTTATTATTAACGTGTTCATCCATTTCTTTTTTGGTCATAACCGCAATGGGTACCGGATTACTGCGCAATTGTGTACGGCGCGAAACGCCGGTTACTACAACTTCATTAAGTTTGGATGTGTTTTCGTCCAGATCGGCATGTAAGGTGGTGGTATTACCAGCACTAACAGTTATTGTATGCTTTTCGGTTATATATCCTATGCTCGAAAATACAGCCTCATAGATGCCTGGCGCAAGGCTTTTTATTTCGTACCGGCCATCGTCATCGCTGGTAATAGTGTGTGTAGTACCGGTTAAGGTAATTGTGGCTGCGGGTATTGCATCTGCACCATGTGTAACCCGGCCTTTTAATAAACCTGTTTGGGCAAACCCAATGTGCCAAAGCAGTAATAGCCCAAATGTATATATAAGTTTCATAATTAATTAGTAAGGCAAACTTATATCATTTTGTTGATAAGCCATAACATAAAAATTAGTCTAGCCTAATTTTTACAATACGCCAAATAAATTACATTTGTGTATGCACAGGCACACGCTATCGGAAGAGAATTATTTAAAAGCGATATACCGTTTATCTCAAAAAGATAAAAAAATAACGCCTACTGCCATTGCCGCGGATTTACATAATAATGCTGCTTCTGTGGTAGATATGATAAGGAAACTAACCGATAAGCACCTGATTGAGTACGATAAAAAGAATGGTGTAGTTTTAACTGCTGACGGGCTGAAACATGCCGTGCTTATTGTACGCAAACACCGCCTGTGGGAAGTTTTTTTGTTGGATAAACTGGGTTACCATTGGGACGAGATACATGAAATAGCCGAGGACCTGGAACATATAAGCGATGCCGACCTGGCCGACAGGCTGGATAAATTTTTAGGTTTCCCCAAATATGACCCGCATGGTGATCCCATCCCACAATCAGACGGTAAATTGCCGGCTATTTACTCAGTAACACTTGCTGATATAGAGCCGGGTGCCAAATGCCGTGTAGCAGCGGTAAAAGATACCAGCAGTGCATTTTTGCAATACCTGGTTAAACTAAATATTGGCATCGGCACACAAATTAAGCTGATTGAAAAAATTACGTTCGATCAATCATTAATTATCAGTATTAATGGTGCCGAAAAAACCACTGTTTCTCAAAAATTTGGCGAAAGCCTATTAATTAGCTAAAGCCTTAGGAGGCCTTAGCTAATTTAATAGTAGGTACATCGCGGTAAACTTGCAGTACCGGGTTTTCTTTTAGATTATCAATATTGGTGTACTTTTCCTTTAACTGCCTGAATAATTCAAAACTGTAGGTATCATTCATAGGTATAGTACAGCCATTTACCGACCTCGGATGAAGTTCTAATACACTGTCATCAACCTTTAAGTTAAGGTGGTTAATGTGTGTAAGCCCGGTTTGCATGTCAGTATCAAATATTACAAATGTGTCAAATCTGTTCCCTTCGCTATCGGTGTAAATCACCATATCGTTTTCTTTGTAATGTTTCATGTAGCTTTTGTGTATTTATTGGTTGCCATGTTAATAGCAATTGTTACGCCAAATGTCAGTCATGTTGGCCATTTAATTTTTAAAAGCCACGTTTTAAGGCAGATATAAGTAATTTGATAAGATTTTAAAAAAATACCTTGTGTTATAAAAAATGGTCACTATATTTGCCATCCCAAACGGAGTGGTAGTTCAGCTGGTTAGAATGCCTGCCTGTCACGCAGGAGGTCGCGGGTTCGAGTCCCGTCCATTCCGCAAAAAGCTTCACAGTAATGTGAGGCTTTTTTGCTATATAATATTTTACATCTACATTGTACAACGTCGAGCTGAGTTTAAACTATTTTAAATGTTTATTGAAAACACTTCCACCGACAGTTTCAGCATAGTAGCATATAAGTAA